>JAUYQP010000037.1 GCA_030697205.1 Mycobacteriales bacterium | reverse complement strand
GCCGCCGTTCGAGATGTCGTCGTCCGAGGTGGTCACAGCGGTCTTCGCAAGCGTCGGTGCCTTCATCGTGCAGTCTCCTGTCCGAGGCGTCAGCCCCAGCGTCGGACCTCAGCGACTTACACAGACGATCTGACACGCCCGACGCCCGGGGCGCCGGGAGCGGGCCGTGAACGCCGCTTCGCCCTCCTCGCGGTAACGAGCCAGGAGCTCGTAGAGCCACGACTTCGACACGCCGTACTCAGCGATGACCTCGGCCGGTGGGCGGCCCTCGAGGACGACGGCAGTGATGACCAGACGGGCTGCGGACACCCCACCAACGTCGGCACGGCTAGTCCGGGATGTCCTGAGACATCAGTCCGGGATGTCCTGACGCAGCACACCCTCAGCTCCACCCGTTGGCAGGGCCGCTGACCTGGGGGAACCCGCGTCAGCGGCCCTTGTCGTTGCCCCCCGCTCCACCGAGCAGAGTCCACTGACCGGCCAGCGGGCCAGCCTTGAAGGCGTTGCCGCTGGCGAGAAGGGGCAGTCCATCCGGACCGAGAAGATCGGGCCGCATCCGGGTACTTCCGTGGTGCCGCCCTCCTTGATCCTCCGTGGCTGGATGGTCTCCATCAAACCCGGCACAAGAGGCCACTTGCCGCACCGTGGGACCAAGGGGCGGCCGGCGGGGGACCTCCGTCCCTAGTCCGGATGGGTCGTACCTCTGAAGATGAGGCCATGACTCCCCCGACGGTCGGTGTGCTGGCCGAGACCGCAACGGGTGAGCACCGGGTCTCCGTCACCCCTGATGTCGCGGGTCAGCTGACCCGGCTCGGGTTCCGGGTGCTGGTCGAGGTGGGCGCCGGTCGTGCGGCCTGCTTCCCGGACGTCGACTACCTGGCCGTCGGCGGCGAGGTGCTGACACGGGGGGAGGTGCTCGCCTCGGCGCACCTGCTGCTGAGCCTGCACGTGCCAGACCCCGGCACCCTGAGCGAGGGTCAGGTGCTCCTCGGGATGCTCGCGCCGCTGGAGCAGCCGCAGTTGATGGCAGAGCTCGCAGACAGGGGTGTGATCGCGGTCAGCCTGGATCAGGTCCCGCGAACTCTCAGCCGCGCCCAGTCGATGGACCCGCTCACCTCGCAGGCGAACGTCGCGGGCTACAAGGCGGTGCTGGTGGCGGCCGACGCCTACCCGGGCTACTTCCCGATGCTCATGACGGCCGCCGGCACCGTCCGACCGGCGGAGGTCCTCGTGCTCGGGGCGGGGGTCGCCGGGCTCCAGGCCATCGGCACGGCCAAACGCCTCGGCGCGGTGGTGCGCGGGTACGACGTGCGCCCCGAGGCGAGAGGCGAGATCGAGTCCCTCGGAGCCCGGTACCTGGAGGTGAACGCCCTCACAGCCCTGAACGCCCTGGGCGAGGGCGGGTACGCCCGCGCCCTCACCGACGCCGAGGCCAAGGCCCAGCGCTGCGCGCTGCAAGACGCCATCGGCCACCACGACGTCGTCATCACCACTGCCCAGGTCCCCGGCCGGCGCCCGCCCGTCCTGGTCACGACGCAGGCGCTCGACCGGATGCGCGCCGGGTCCGTCGTCGTCGACCTCGCCGCCGGCCGGCTGGGCGGAAACGTCGAGGGCTCCGTCCCGGACCAGAGGGTCGTGACCGAGTCCGGCGTCATCATCATCGGCGCGGGCAACCTGCCGTCGGCGGTGCCACGTGCGGCCTCGACGGCCTACGCCCGCAACGTCCTTGCGGTGGTCGCCAGCCTCTACCCGGAGGGGCACCTCGTCCTCGATCCTCAGGATGAGGTGAGCGCAGCGATCGTCATCACCCAAGCCGGTCGTGTCGTCCACCCGGGCACAGCGGCGCTGTGCGCACGACAGGATCGGGAGGTAGATCGTGAGTCAGGTCTTGTTCACTGACATCGCCGTGTTCGTCCTCGCGGTGCTCATCGGCATCGAGGTGATCGGCAAGGTCCCCGCGACCCTGCACACGCCCCTGATGTCCGGCGGGAACGCCATCCACGGCGTTGTCGTCGTCGGCGTGATGCTCGTCGCCGCCGCCACCGACACGACGTGGGGGTATGTGCTGGCCTTCCTGGCAGCCCTGCTCGCGGCGGTCAACGTCGTCGGTGGCTACGTCGTCACCGACCGGATGCTGGGGATGTTCCGTCGGCCCCCGTCCCCGGAGCGCCGGCCGTGAGCGGCTTCCACACGGCCACACACCTGGTCTACCTGGCGGTGGCGGCGTGCTTCGTGCTCGGACTGCATCTGATGAACTCGCCCCGGACCGCGAGGCGGGGCAACCTGCTGTCGGCCGCTGCCATGGGCGTCGCCGTGGTCACCACGACCGCAGTGCTCGTCCAGGACGGCACGATCCGCCCGCGGGGGGTGCTCGTGCTCTCGGCCGGTCTGCTGCTGGGTGCGGCCGCGGGCGCCTGGGGGGCCCGGGTCGTCCAGCTCACGGACATGCCCCAGTTGGTGAGCCTGTTCAACGCCGCGGGCGGTGGGGCTGCCGCACTGGTCGCCTTCGTGGACGTCGTGCACCGCCACGGGAACGTCCCGTCGACCTCGACGGTGGCGCTGGCAGCGATCTTGGATGTCGCCATCGGCGCGCTCACACTGTCCGGCTCGCTGATCGCCGCGGGGAAGCTGCAGGGTGTCATCTCCGGCAACCCCGTGATGTTCCCAGGGATCCGGGTCGTGTCAGGCGGCTTCGCGGCGGTCGTCGTGGTCGCGGGTGGGGTCCTGTATGCCGGGAACGGCGGGACTCTCGCGCTCGTGGCCATCGGAGTGGCGGCACTGGGCCTCGGCGTGACGATGGTGCTGCCCATCGGCGGCGCCGATATGCCCGTTGTCATCAGCCTGCTCAACGCCTGCACCGGCAGTGCGGTGGCCATGGCTGGCTTCATGTTGGACAGCGTCGTACTCATCACCGCAGGAGCGCTGGTCGGTGCCTCCGGGGGCATCCTGACTCGGCTGATGGCCGTGGCGATGAATCGCTCGCTTCTGCACATCGTTCTGGGCGGCTTCGGCACCGCCGACACGGGGACGGGCGCGATGGCTCCCTCGCCCGGCGCCGGGATCCGCTCGACGACGGCCGACGACGTCGCGATCTCGCTGGCCTACGCCAGCAAAGTCGTCGTGGTCCCTGGGTACGGCCTGGCGGCGGCCCAGGCGCAGCACGAGATGGCGGCGCTCGCAGCGCAGCTCACCGCGCGCGGTGTCGAGGTGCTCTACGCGATCCATCCAGTAGCAGGTCGGATGCCGGGGCACATGAACGTGCTGCTCGCCGAGGCCAACGTCCCGTATGAGCTCATGCGGGACCTCGACGAGTCCAACGCCGAGCTCCCGACCGCCGACGTCGCCCTGGTCGTCGGTGCCAACGACGTCACGAACCCGGCGGCCCGTCGGCCCGATTCGGCTATCCACGGGATGCCCATCCTCGACGTGGACAAGGCCCGGAGTGTCGTCGTCCTCAAGCGGTCCATGGGGCACGGCTACGCCGGGATCGACAACGAGCTGTACGTCAACCCCCGTACCGGTATGTACTTCTGCGACGCGAAGGTCGGGATCGTAGCGATCAACGCTGCGCTCAAGGAGCTCGTGCACTGAGACCTTTCCCCTGCTGAGCGCGAGCCATGACGACGACGTGGTCATCCGGATCGGTCAGGTACGCGGCCTCGTCTCCCCAGGCCCGAAGGGACAACGGCGAGAGCAGCGCGGCGCCCGCCGCCTGCCCCGGTGCAACGCCTCATCCACCTCGGAGGTGGCGAAGTACAGCTCCGTCGCTGTCGGCAAGCCGGGCGCAGGAGGTGGGCTGACCGCCCCTGTGTTGTGCGCGTAGGCGGCACGCTGGTAGAGCCCTAGCCCCCGCCGATCGGAGCTCGGCATACGCGGGGATGCTCTCCACCTGCTCCAAGCCCAGGGCTCGCCGGTAGAACGCGGCAGCCGCGAGCGTGAGTTCTGGAGCCTCTTTACCGGGCAGCCATCGAGAACTGGTTCGGCTCACGAGCAGGCTGGCTCGCGCCGTCCTTGTCAGTAACGGTACGCACCAGAGGCCGTACGCCGACCTGCCGGGAGACCTCGTCGGCGGTTCGCTTCCAGCCCTCCCTTTCATCACGCCGAACACCCGCGACGACGGTCAGGGCAGCCCATGCGGCAGGGGGGCGGATGTCCTGAGTGCGCAGGACCTTGTCCCCTTCCCTCGCGGAGGCTGCAGGGGCAGGGTTCGCAACAGGACGTAGTGAAGAGGTGGTTCGGATGATGTTCTGGGACAGCGGACGAGGGGACTCGGTCGCATGGTGGGCGATGGGCCTGATGATGCTGATCTTCTGGGCTCTCGTCGTGGTCGGCGTCGCGTGGTGGATGCGGGGTGCGCCACAACGCCGAGACCCGAACTCGCCTCCATCCCCTTCGCGGCCTGCGGCCGCGCAGATCCTGGAGGAGCGATTCGCTCGAGGCGAGATCGACGCCGAGGAGTTCACCGTACGACGTGCTCTGCTCGCCGAAAGGGATACCGGGGCAGCCCGTCGCTGAACCACACATGTCCGCGGCGAGGAGGACGACCGTCTCCGCCGTGATCGCGCGCAGGCTGGCGATGAGCGCGGCAACGGGGCCAGTTCCCCGCTGCTTTTGTGTGTCCACAGCACGGCACTCAGGGTGGGTCGGGCCCGTGGGCTCGCTCCTTGAGCTCGCCTCGACTCACGTTTGTCGCGTTGCGACGGTGAGGAGGAAGACGGTGTCCTGGTCGGCGCGCACGGCGTGGGGCTCGTCAGGGATGGTGATCAGGCTTCCCGCTTGCCCCGCCAAGGACTGGCCATCTGTGGTCACGGTCAGAGCTCCGTGCAGAACCTGCACTGAGGCTTGACCAGGGTTCCCGTGCTCGGCGAGGCTCTCTTCGGCGAGCAGCGCGACCAGCATCTGGTGCATGGGCTGGCCGCGCTCACCGACCAGCGTCCGGGTGGCCCGTCCGCTCGCCGCGCGGGCGACGGTGAGGAGCTCGGCGCTGACGGCGGTCAGGTCGTTGACGGGTGCGTGCGTCATGTGCGATCTCCGGAGTCGACAGGCTCCCAGCCGCGACGGCTGCCTTGCAGGCCGAGCTGCGTGTCCACGCGAGAGCGGTACGGGATGTATGGACGGGTGAGGTATCCGAGCGGGGCCGAGAAGACGTGCACGAGACGGGTGAAGGGCCAGAACGCGAACAGCAGCCAGGCCAGTTCGACGTGGAGCTGGAAGCCCCAGGGCGCTGCCTCGATCAGGGTGCTGTCGGGGCGGAAGGACAGCACCGAGCGAAACCAGGGCGCGACGGTCTGCCGGTAGTCGTGCGGATGTCCGAGGGCGTTGGACAGGACGGTCGTGAGCAGCCCGGCGAGGATGGTCGCGCCAAGCACCACGTACATCGCCTTGTCGTTCTTGGTGGTGGCGCTGAAGACCGGTCCGACCGTGCGTCGGCGGTAGATGAGGATCGCCATCCCGACGACGGTCGCCAGGCCCGCGATCGTGCCGAGGGCAAGGGACGCTCCGTGGTAGAGGCCCTCCGAGACGCCCACGGCGTCCGTCCAGGTCTCGGGGACGAGCAGGCCGACGACGTGGCCGCCGGCGACCCCCAGGATCCCGAAGTGGAACAGCGGCGACCCGAGCCGAAGGAGGCGCTTCTCGTACAGCTGGCTGGACCTGGTGGTCCAGCCGAACTTGTCGTAGCGGTAGCGCCAGAGGTGTCCGCCGACGAAGACGGCGATGCTGACGTAGGGGATGATCACCCACAGCAGGAGGCTCATCGGCGGGTCGCCCCCATGTACTCGGGCGGGGCGAACGGCTCGAGCCCGACCTCCTCTTCGGGGGGGCCGGTCCGCGCCAGGTCCATGGCCCGTTCCAGGTCCTGCGGGGCAGGGTCGGGCAGGACCGCGCGAATCAGGCAGAGGGCGTGGACGTACGCCGACCCGGCATCGGCGAGGGCGAGCCGGATCAGCTCGATCCCGGCGCGGTTCTCCGCGAGCAGAGTCAGCCCGGCAGCCAGGTCACCGGCGGCGGCGAACTCGCACACGACCGACAGGTGGTCGGGGAGCTCATCACCGATGAGCTCGCGCCCGGCGCCCTTGTAGGCGTGCGTGAACTTCAGCAGAGCCATCCCTCGCTTTCGGGTGTCGCCGAACGCGAAGTACGTGAGGTACAGACAGCACCTACGTCGCAGGTCGAACAGGTCCACGTACGCCTGCTCGGCCTGGTGCTGCTCGAGGCCCTCGAGGTGGTCGACCATCCGCCGCAACGATGAGGCGGCCTCCTGGGGCAGAGCGTCGGCCGCCTCACGAAGCAGCGGGAGCTGCGCGTACAGCGCCGCGTCGGGGTAGCCGAGCAGCAGGGAGGCGGCCTGCAGCGCGATCACCTGGTCGGCGGCCGAAGGGCTCTTCCGCCTGCTCATGTCGGCTGCTCATCCGGGTCGCGTGTCGGTGGCAGGTACGCCCCGCCGTTGCCGTCCCAGTTCAGCAGGTTGATCCGCTCTCGGCCGTCGGACGGGTCGACGAAGGTGTCCGAGCGCTGCCGCTGCTTGAGCATGTGGAAGTTCTCGACGGCAACGGGAATGGCGCCGCCCGAGGACTCGCCGAACGGCCCTGAGCCACCCATTCCCGGCCCGTCCTCGTAGTCGAGGGAGCACTCGGTGGCAAGCTCCTCCAGGGAGTGCGCCATCTGCAACGGGTCGCGGTCCTCGGAGTGAGCTGTCGGGATCACGTACCGCTCGTCGTACTTCGCGATCGCCAGCAGCCGGTGCATGTCCTCGATGTCCTCCGGGGTCATCCCGACGGCATCGGGGATCGACAGGTCGGGCTCCCGCCCGAGGTTGATGTCGCGCATGAACGAGCGCATCGCGGCCAGCCGGGCCAGCACGTTGCGGACCGGAGTCGGATCCCCGGCGGTGAACAGCTCCGCGAGGTAGTCGACCGGGATGCGAAGGGTGTCGATGGCGCCGAACAGGTTGGGGGCGTTCTCGCCGTCGTGGCCGGTGTCGGTCAGCGAGTCGACCACCGGCGACAGCGGCGGGATGTACCAGACCATCGGCAACGTGCGGTACTCCGGGTGCAGAGGCAGGGCCACCTCGAAGCGGTTGATCAGCGCCCACACCGGGGACCGCTGGGCCGCGTCGACCCAGTCCCGCGGGATGCCCGCATCCTCCGCCGCCTGCTGCACCGCGGGGTCCGAGGGGTCCAGGAACACCTCGCGCTGAGCCTGGTAGAGGTCGTGCTCGTTGGGCACACTGGCCGCGTCCAGCACCTTGTCAGCGTCGTACAGCACAGCACCGATGTAGCGCAGTCGGCCCACGCAGGTCTCGGCACAGACCGTCGGAAGCCCTACCTCGATCCGGGGGTAGCAGAACGTGCACTTCTCGGCCTTGCCGGTCTTGTGGTTGAAGTAGACCTTCTTGTAGGGGCAGCCGGTAACGCACATGCGCCAGCCCCGGCACTTGTCCTGGTCCACCAGGACGATCCCGTCCTCTGCGCGCTTGTAGATCGCGCCCGACGGGCACGACGCCGCGCAGGCCGGGTTGAGGCAGTGCTCGCAGATCCGGGGCAGGTAGAACATGAACGTCTGCTCGAAGTCCAGGGTGATCTTCTCGCTGATCTTCTGCAGGATCGGGTCGTCCTCGGTGAGCTTCGGGCCGCCACCCAGGTCGTCGTCCCAGTTCGCCGACCACTGGACCTTCATGGTCTTGCCCGAGAGCAGCGACGTCGGCCGCGCGACCGGGCTGTGCTGCTGCGCCGGGGCGTTGGTGAGGGTCTCGTAGTCGTAGGTCCACGGCTCGTAGTAGTCGTTGATGGAGGGCATCAGCGGGTTGGAGAAGATGCTGAGCAGCTTCTTGACCCGGCCGCCCGCACGAAGGGTCAGTCGGCCGCGCTTGTTCAGCGTCCAGCCGCCCTGCCAGCGCTCCTGGTCCTGGTAGGTCCGCGGGTAGCCCTGGCCCGGTCGCGTCTCGACGTTGTTGAACCAGACGTACTCGACCCCGCTGCGGTTGGTCCACGCCTGCTTGCAGGTGACCGAGCAGGTGTGGCAGCCGATGCACTTGTCGAGGTTCATCACCATCGCCATCTGGGCCATGACTCTCATTGCCGTCCTCCGGCCGGACGCCTCATCAGTACTCCACCTGCTGCGAGCGCTTACGGATCCTGGTGACCTCGTCGCGCTGGTTGCCGGTGGGGCCGAGGTAGTTGAACGCGTAGCTGATCTGCGCGTACCCGCCGGCGAGGTGGGTCGGCTTCATCAGCAGTCGCGTCAGGGAGTTGTGGATGCCTCCGCGCTTGCCGCTGGTCTCGGCGATCGGCACGTCGATCGTCCGCTCCTGCGCGTGGTGCATGAACACCGTGCCCTCGGGCATCCGGTGGCTCACGATTGCCCGCGCGACGACGACGCCATTGCGGTTGACGGCTTCGATCCAGTCGTTGTCCTCGATGCCGACCTTGTCCGCGTCCTTGTTGCTCATCCAGATGGTCGGGCCGCCGCGGGACAGGCTCAGCATGAACAGGTTGTCCTGGTACTCGGAGTGGATGGACCACTTCGAGTGCGGCGTCAGGTACCGGACCGTGACCCCGAGTTCGTCGATGCTCCCGAGACGGGGTTCGGCGAACAAGCCCTGCATGTCGAGCGGCGGTCGGAAGACGTTGAGCTGCTCCCCGAACGAGGTCATCCAGTCGTGCTCGACGAAGAAGTGCTGCCGCCCGGTGAGGGTGTGCCAGGGCTTGGACCGCTCGACGTTGATGACGAACGGTGAGTAGCGGCGGCCGCCCGCCTCGGATCCGGACCACTCCGGTGACGTGATCACCGGGGTGGGTCGGGCTTGGGTGTCGGCGAACGTGATCTGCTTGCCCTCGTGCTCGGCGGCCAGGTCGTGCAGGGCCGTCCCCGTTCGCTTCTCCAGGGTCTTGAAGCCCTGTACGGCAAGGTGTCCGTTCGTCGTAGGCGCCAGAGCAAGGATCGCTTCGCACATGTGCACGTCCCGGTCGAGCCTGGGTCGGCCGTCGGCGACGCCGCCACGGACCGCGCCGTTCTTGGCCTTCAGGTAGGCCACCGGCGCGGTCAGGTCGTAGGTCACGCCCTTTGTCGTCGCGCCGAGGGTGTCGGCCAGCGGACCGAGGGCGCCCATCTTGGCGGCGATCTGGGTGTAGTCCCGCTCGACCAGCGTCAGCTTCGGGAAGTTCACGCCGGGCACCGGCACCGTGCCGTCGGCGCGCCAGTCGCTCACGATCCCGGAGGGCAGCGACATCTCGTCGGGGGTGTCGTGGGCGAGCGGTGAGGCCACCAGGTCCATGCGGGTGTCGAGGTGGCCGGCCGCTTGCGTGCTGACCTCCTTGGCCAAGGCGAAGAAGATGTCGAAGTCGGTGCGGGTCTGCCACGGCGGCGAGATGGCCGGGCTGAACGCGTGCACGAACGGGTGCATGTCGGTGCTCGACAGGTCGTGCTTCTCGTACCAGGTGGCGGCCGGCAGCACGACGTCGGCGAACAGGGTCGTGGAAGTCATCCGGAAGTCCAGGGCGAGCAGCAGGTCGAGCTTGCCCTCCGGCGCCTCCTCCCGCCAGGTCACGTCGCGGGGGCGCAGGCCCTCGGGGGCCTCCTCTGCGCGCAGTGAGCTCTCGGCGCCGAGCAGGTGCTTCATGAAGTACTCGTTGCCCTTGCCGGAGGAGCCGAGGAGGTTCGCGCGCCACACGGTGAGCACCCGGGGGAAGTTCTCCGGCGCGTCGGGATCCTCTGCGGCGAAGCGGATCTGGCCGTTGGCAACGCCGTGGGTGACGAACTCCGCGGGTGTCTGGCCCGAGCCCTTGATCGCATCGCCGAGGTCCAGTGGGTTCCAGTTGAAGGTCGGGTACGACGGCATCCATCCCAGCCGGGCGGACTGCGCCAGCACGTCAGCGGTCGTCATGCCCTGGAAGTCAGGAGCGGCGGTGGGTGAGGCGAACACGTCGACCTGGAACGGGTCGTACCGCCATTGCCCGGTGGCCAGGTACCAGTACGCGGTGCCGATCATCTGCCGTGGTGGCCGCTGCCAGTCGGTGGACATCGCGAGGACCTGGTGCCCTGTGAGCGGCCGGACCTTCTCCTGACCGACGTAGTGCGCCCAGCCGCCGCCGTTCACGCCCTGGCACCCGGTCAGGGTCGTCAGCGCCAGGAAAGCCCGGTAGATCGTGTCAGAGTGGAAGTAGTGATTCGTGCCCGCACCCATGATGATCATCGAGCGGCCCTGTGAGTCGACCGCGTTCTGCGCGAACTCCCGACCGATCCGCTCGGCCTTGTGCGCAGGCACGCCGGTGATCTCCTCCTGCCAGGCAGGGGTGCACGGGGAGGTCGGGTCGTCGTAGCCCGTCGGCCAGACACCAGGCAGGCCGTCGCGGCCGACGCCGTAGGAGGCGAGCAGCAGGTCGTACACCGTGGTGACCAGCCGCCCGGCGACGGTGCGAACCGGCACACCGCGCTCGATGACGCTGCCCGTCCCGTCGGCGCTGTCGAACCGGGGCAGGGCGACCACAACCGCATCGGAGCCGTACAGCGTCAGCAGCGGCTCGGTGTCGCCGAGCTCGAGGTTCCAGCGACCGGCGCCGTCGGGGCCGAACCGGTCGCCGAGGGTGCCGTTCGGCACGACCGCCTCACCGGTGGCGCTGTCGATGAGGACGGTCTTGAACTGCGCGTGCTCGACGTCCTGGCCGAGGTCGGCTGCTGTGAGGAACTTGCCAGGGACGTACGTACCGTCGGGACGCTGCGAGAGGCTGATCAGGAACGGCAGGTCGGTGAAGCGCTTCACGTAGCCGTCGAAGTAGGGAGTCACGCGATCGACGAAGAACTCGCGCAGCAGCACGTGCCCCATGGCCATCGCCAGCGCCCCATCGGTTCCGGGTGACGGCGCGAGCCACTCGTCGGCGAACTTCGTCGCGTCGGAGTAGTCCGGGGAGCAGACCACCACCTTCTGCCCCCGGTAGCGGGCCTCGGCCA
The DNA here is from genome assembly GCA_030697205.1 of Mycobacteriales bacterium. Classification (NCBI taxonomy): domain Bacteria; kingdom Bacillati; phylum Actinomycetota; class Actinomycetes; order Mycobacteriales; species Mycobacteriales bacterium. The sequence continues at coordinate 59,145 of JAUYQP010000037.1, read as the reverse complement.
TCCAGTGCGCGTCCGGCGTGCGGGTCACCGGGACGTTGCTGCCCCAGAGCATCAGATAGGTCGCGTCCCACCAGTCGCCGGACTCGGGGACGTCGGTCTGGTCGCCGAAGACCTGCGGGGAGGCAACGGGCAGGTCGGCGTACCAGTCGTAGAAGGAGAGCAGCGGCGCGCCGAGCAGCGTGTAGAACCGGGCACCGGCGGCGTGGCTGACCATGCTCATGGCGGGGATTGGGCTGAAGCCGGCGACTCGGTCGGGCCCGAAGGCCTTGATGGTGTGGACGTGCGCGGCGGCGGCGATCTCGGTCGCCTCGGCCCAGGTGGCCCGGACCAGACCGCCCTTGCCTCGCGCGCTCTTGTACTGCTTGGCCAGGAGGGGGTTGGTCACGATGTCGCCCCAGGCGAGCACCGGGTCGCCGCCGTGCCGGGTCTTGGCCTCGCGGAACAGCTGCAGCAGAACGCCTCGTACGTAGGGGTACCGGACGCGGGTGGGGGAGTAGGTGTACCAGGAGAACGCGGCGCCCCGGGGGCAGCCGCGGGGTTCGTACTCCGGGCTGTCCGGGCCTACCGTGGGGTAGTCGGTCTGCTGCGACTCCCAGGTGATGATCCCGTCCTTGACGTAGACCTTCCACGAGCACGAGCCCGTGCAGTTCACGCCATGGGTGGAGCGGACGACCTTGTCGTGGCTCCAGCGGTCCCGGTAGAAGCTGTCGGCCTGGCGTCCGCCGATCTGGTAGAGCGCGCGGATGTCCGCAGAGACCTCGCCCTTGCGGAAGTGCCGACCCGCCCGGATCAGGGCCGCCGCGAGATCCCCGTGAAGGACGGTCTCGGGCTGTGAACTGCGACCTCTCACGATGCCCGGCTCACGATGTGGAGGACGTTCGGTCCTGTCAGCTGGCGCTGGAAGGCAGCGGCCACGCGACGGGCGGTCGCCTTGGCCTGCTCTGCGACGGGCCCGGTGGCATGCGCGTCCACCGTTGCCGCCCAGAGCTCGAGCCAGCGGTCGAACAGCGCGGGCGTCAGCGGGACGAGCTGGTGCAGCTCCCGGTGGACGAGCATCGGCTGACCGTCATAGCTCCCGGTGCCGAGCAGCGTGCGCTCCCAGAAGTCGCCGATCCTCGGCAGGTGCGTCGCCAGGTCGAGGTGAGCGGCTGCGAACACCGGGCCGAGCAGTTCATCTGTCACGGCGATTCCGTAGAACCCGAGGAGCAGGTCGTCGATGGCGTTCCGCGAGTCAAGACGGTCCGTCATCGGAGAGTTCCTTCCACCGGATGAACCGGACAGTAGCCCTGTGTCGTCACGCGGGCTGTGTCCTTCCTGCGGTCTGCATGCGTCGCACCGCCGTGGCAGTGAACAGCAGCGCGGCGGCTGCGACCCCAGCCAGCAGGAGCAGCCCTACGGCGTAGGAGCCCGCGCTGCCGTAGATCGAGCCCATGAGGAGAGGTGGGACGAACCCGCCGAGGCCTCCGGCCGCGCCGACGATGCCGGTCACTGCCCCTACCTGCTGGGGTGGAGCCAGCTGCGCGACCAGCGCAAAGACCGCACCGGTGCCGGCACCGAGCGCCGCGGCCATCAGCAGGAAGGCCGCCGTCCCGATAGGGAACAGCCGCGGGGTGAAGGACTGGACAGTGGCACCACCCGTGACGGCGATGAAGGCGCACGTCAGCACGGACGTGGGGTGGACCCGGTCGGACAGCCAGCCGCCCACTGGGCGCATCAGCACTGCCAGCAGCACGAAGCCGGCCATCTTGTTGGCGGCGTCCGTAGGTGTGAGTGCGTACGCCGTCTTGAGGTAGGTGGGCAAGTAGACCGAGAAGGCGACATACCCGCCGAAGGCGAGCGCGTACAGAGCGGAGGCCTGCCAGGTGATCTTGAGGGCTGCGGCGTTGCGCAGCCGAGCCAGCGTTCCGCCGACGCTTGTGATCCGGTCGGGCGCATCACGCAGCACCACCGCGGCAAGGGCGGCGTAGCCGACCAGCGCGACGGCGGTGATGAGGAACGGGGCCTGCAGGCCGTACGCCTTCGCGAGCTTCACCGTCGTGAGCGCACTGATGGCAGTGCCGCCCATCCCGGCGCCGAAGACGCCGATCGCGAAACCGCGACGCTCCGCGGGGAACCAGGCGTTGACGAAAGGGACTCCGATGGCGAAGGCCGTCCCGCCGATCCCGAGAAAGAACCCGCCCACGAGCAAGCCGGCGAGGGACGTGTGCCCAGCGAGCCCGAGGTAGAGGACCGGGACGACCGTGGCCAGGCTGACGATCGGGAACATCACCCGACCTCCGAAGCGGTCGGTCAGGGCGCCGACCGGAATGCGTCCGAGCGCCCCGACGATGACCGGTACGGCAACGACCAGCGCCTGCTGGAACGGCGTGAGCTTCAGCTCGGTCGCGAAGCGGATCGCGAGCGGGCTCAGCAGGGCCCAGGCCCAGAAATTGACGGCGAACCCGAGCACCGCGATGCCGAGCATCACCGCCGGTCGTGCGCCTGCGGCGGTGCCCTTCGCGATGGTGGTGGAGGGCACGGGGGCGGGCATGGGAGACCTCGGTTTTCGGAAGGCGGCTCACGACAGTGTCAGCGCGCAGCGTCTGTGGCAGCAGGGTCCTTGGTCCCGAAACAGCAGTCCGACCGGCCCCCAGGCTCGTGGCGTGGTGTGGCGGTACGCCGGTGCACAACTCCCTCACCCGCGCTCCGACGGTCGAGCTGACTCTGCCCCCGGTGTAGGGACCGATGCGCCGCGGGCGGGGACCTTCGACCCTGTGGTTCAGGTGCACGGATCGAGAGACTGACTACAGGCAGATCTCGAGGAGGAGTCGTGATGAGAAGGGTCGTCGTTCTCGGAGCAGGCACCGCCGGAACCATGGCGGTGAACAAGCTTCGGCACCGGCTGGACCGGTCCGACTGGCAGATCATCGTGGTCGACCAGGACGGTGACCACCTCTACCAGCCCGGGCTCCTGCTTCTTCCGTTCGGGGTCTACACGCCAGAGGAGCTGGTGAAGCCCCGTCAGCGGTTCATCCCGGACGGCGTCGAGCTGGTCCTCAGCGAGGTCGACCGGATCGACGCGGCGGCCAACCAGGTGCAGCTGCAGGACGGCAGAACGCTGGAGTACGACTACCTGGTCATCGCAACAGGCACCTCGCCGCGGCCGGACCAGACGCCAGGCATGGCAGAGGCTGAGTGGCGCAAGAGCATCTTCGACTTCTACACCTTGGACGGCTCGACGGCGTTGCGCGACAAGCTCGCCAGCTGGACGGGCGGTCGGCTGGTGGTGCAGATCGTCGAGATGCCCATCAAGTGCCCTGTGGCACCGCTGGAGTTCGCGTTCCTCGCGGACGCGTTCTTCGAGGAGAAGGGGATGCGGGACAAGGTCGACATCACCTACGTGACGCCGCTCGAAGGCGCGTTCACCAAGCCGATCGCGTCCCAGCACCTCGGCGGGATGCTCGCAGACCGCAAGATCGCGCTCGAGGGCGATTTCATGGTCGACCGGATCGATCCGACCACGAAGACCTTGGTCTCGATGGACGAGCGGGAGGTCCCGTTCGACCTTCTGGTGACCGTGCCCCTCAACATGGGCGCAGACGTCATCGCCCGATCCGGGCTGGGGAACGAGCTGAACTACGTACCGGTCGACAAGCACACCCTGCTGTCCACTGCGCATGACAACGTCTTCGCGATCGGCGACGCCAGCGACATCCCAGCCTCCAAGGCTGGGTCGGTTGCGCACTTCTCCGTCGAGCTGTTCGTCGAGAACTTCCTCCAGCACGTCGCGGGCGAGCCGATGACGCACCCGTTCGACGGTCACGCCAACTGCTTCATCGAGTCCGGGCACGGCAAGGGCCTGCTCATCGACTTCAACTACGACACCGAGCCCCTCACCGGGAAGTACCCCGTCCCCGGGATCGGGCCGTTCACCCTGCTCGAGGAGAGCCACGCCAACCACTGGGGGAAGCTCGGCTTCCGTCACGTGTACTGGCACCTGCTGCTCCCCGGTCGTCCGATTCCGCTGCCGGCGCTGATGACCATGGCCGGCAAGCACACCGACACGTGAAGGAGACGAGCATGCCTGTCACCGAGCTCAACGGTCACCAGGTCCACGTCGACGACGAAGGGTTCTTGACCGAGTACACCGAGTGGGACGAGGACCTCGCGAAGGTCCTCGCCAACCAGATCGGCATCGACCTCACGGAGGGGCACTGGAAGGTGATCCGCTTCCTGCGCGAGGACTTCGCGACGCAGGGAGAGACCGCCACGGCCCGCCGCGTGCAGACCGTGGGCGGTGTTCCCGTGAAGGAGCAGTTCGTGCTGTTCCCGAAGAAGCCGGCCAAGAAGATGGCCTACATCGCAGGTCTGCCCAAGCCGCACGGATGCGTGTAGAGGAGAACGAGATCATGACCATCACCGAGACCACGACCGCGATCGTCCCGAACTTCGACGACGACGAGAGCAGCACCGACCGCAAGCTCGCGATCATCTGCTCCAAGGGCAACCTCGACATGGCCTACCCGGGCCTCATCCTCGCCAACGCAGCGCTCGGCGAGGGCGTCGAGACCATGGTGTTCTTCACCTTCTGGGGCTTCGACATGATCACGAAGTCACGGATGAACGACCTGCAGTTCAGCCCCGCCGGCAACGCCGCGATGCACCTTCCCGGCATGGACGCCCGCCTTCCGCAGGCCCTGGCACCTCTGCCGGGCATGACCGCGATGGCGACCCACATGCTGAAGAAGCAGATCGCCGACATCGGCGTCCCGGAGGTCCCCGACTTCCTGGACCAGATCGTCGCCGCCGGAGGTCACCTGTGGGCCTGTCGCCTGTCGGCCGACATGAACAAGCTCACCCACGCCGACCTGCGCGACGACGTCGAGGGCATCATCAGTGCCTCCGACTTCATCGAGATGACCGCAGGGGCTCAGCTGTTGTTCATCTGACCCGCGGCCATTGCCCCACCGCTTCCGGTGCTTCTTCGTTATTTGACAGATCTATCAAGTAACGAGGACAGTGAGCGCATGCCGTTCACCGCGGGACGACCCCTGACCGATGCGAAGGCCGAGCTGTTCAAGGCCTTGGCGCATCCGGCGCGGGTCCGCGTCCTGGAGCTGCTCGCGGAGGGTGACAGCACTGTCGGTGAGCTCGCCGAGCAGGCCGGGCTCGAGCTCAGCCACCTGTCCCAACACCTGAGCGTGCTACGCCGCGCCGGGATCGTCGACAGCCACCGGATCCGCACAACGGTGATCTGCTCGCTGCGGGACCAGCAGACCGCCGAGCTCCTGGCCGTTGCTCGTCGGCTCATCGGCGCGAACGCCCGACACGGCCAGGCGCTACTGGCGGCGCTCGACGGCGCCGACGACGCAGTGGCTGCCGCCGGGCGGGCCCTGCCGTGACTCGGCCCGCGGTCCGGCGCGCGCTGCGCCGGCTGCGCGCACTGCTGCCACGCTGCTCCGACTACCGCGGGCTGCGCCGGTCGTGGCCTCGCGACCTGGCGGCGGGGTTGACCGTCGGCATCGTGGCGCTCCCGCTCGCCCTCGCATTCGGCGTCGCGACGGGCGTCGGGGCAGCGGCCGGGCTCATCACTGCTGTCGTCGCCGGGGTGGTCGCCGCAGTCTTCGGCGGCTCGCACCTGCAGGTCTCGGGTCCGACGGGCGCGATGACGGTGGTCCTGGTGCCGCTGGTGGCCTCCCGCGGTCCCGAGGTCGTCTACCCGGTCGCGGTGCTGGCTGGGCTGTTCGTCATCGTGGCGGCGGCCCTGCGATTCGGGCGGCTCCTGGCCTACATCCCGTGGCCGCTGATCGAGGGGTTCACTGTCGGGATCGCCGTGGTCATCGCCGCGCAGCAGGTCCCGAACGCCCTGGGCGTGGCCCAGCCCGACGTCGACAACGCCGCCTCCGCGGCGGTCGTCGCCGCAGTGCGGTTCGCCGACGACCCGCGTTGGCCCGTCCTGGGGCTGCTCGCGCTGTCCCTCCTCGTGACCGCGGGGCTGCCTCGGCTGCACCGGTCGCTCCCGGCGAGCCTGATCGCGGTCGTCGTGGCCACCTTTGTCGCCGAGACCGCCGGCGTCGACGCCGCCCGGATCGGCGCGCTCCCGTCGTCACTTCCGCTGCCCGCCCTGCCCGACCTGACCGGCCTGGCCTCGTTGCTCGGCCCGGCGGTGGTCGTCGCCTTCCTCGCCGGGCTCGAGAGCCTGCTGTCGGCCAAGGTCGCGGACGGCATGAGCGACGCGCCCCGGCACGACCCGGATCGCGAGCTGTTCGGCCAGGGACTGGCCAACGTCGCGTCAGGGCTGTGCGGCGGGATGCCCGCGACCGGCGCGATCGCCCGGACCGCGGTGAACGCCCGCGCCGGCGCGCACACCCGCGTCGCCGCGATCGTGAGCGCGCTGGTGCTGGCCGCCGTCGTCTACGCCGGGTCAGGGCTCGTCTCCCGCATCCCACTCGCCGCGCTCGCGGGCGTCCTCATGGTCACGGCCTGGCGCATGGTCGAACGCCACAACGTCCGGGCGGTCCTGAGGTCCACCCGCGGCGACACCGCGGTGTTCGCCCTCACCGCCGTTGCCACGATCGCGCTCGACCTCATCGCGGCGATCGTGCTCGGACTCGCCCTCGCCGCCGTCCTGGCCCTTGCCCACCTCGCCGAGACGGCCCAGGCAGTCCCCGAGCCGCTCGCCGACGACGGGATCGACGACGCCGCCGAGCACGCTCTTCTCGCTGCCCACGTGCTGACGTACCGCATCGACGGGCCGCTGTTCTTCGCCGCATCCGCCCGCTTCCTCGCCCAGATCACGGCCGTTGCCGATGTCCGCGTCGTGATCCTGCGCCTGTCCGGCGTCGGCATGCTCGACGCGACCGGTGCCCGCGCCCTCGGCGAGGTCGCCGAGCAGCTCCACGAACGCGGGATCACCGTCCTGCTCAAGGGCGCCAGCCCCGACCACACCCGGCTGCTCCACGCCGTCGGGACGCTCGCGCCGGTCGCGGCCCGCAACCACGTCTTCGAGACGCTCGCGGAGGCCCTGGCTCACGCCCGCCAGCACGTCGCCCGGCACCGCCACGAGCTGCCTGAGTCACCGAACGACGAGGCGCATGCGGAAGAGCTCCTCGAGCAGGCCGCACTCCTTGGCGGTGTCGGCACTCGTGTCGGGGCCGTGGACGCGGCCGTCGACGTTGTCCCGGGCGGTGAGCATCCGTAGACGTCCCCTGATCTCCCTGCGGTGTCAGGAGCGAGGTCCAGCAACGGGACTGCGGCGTCGGGTACTGCACTGGTCGTCTACGAGTCGATGTTCGGCAGCACAGAGCGGATCGCCTGCGCGATCGCCGAGGGAATGAGACGTGGTGTGGGCGTCAAGGCAGTCGAGGTCTCGTCCGCGCCGACGACCATGCCGGCGGGCCTTGCGCTGCTGGTAGTAGCGGGGCCGACGCACACCTTCGGTCTCAGTCGTCCGTCCACGCGCACCGCGGCGCTCGAGAGGCCGAGCGGCCCCTGGTGTCCCAGGGCCGCGGCATCCGGGAGTGGCTGGCCGAGCTCGCTCCGGGGCTCGGCGTGCCGGGGCAGGCCTTGGTCCACGGGCTGTGCGCGCTCAGCCGCGCCCGTCCGCCCGGCGCGCGCGTCGCGGCGATCAACCAGGTGCTCGAGCAGCAACACACTCGGCTGCGTGCACCGTGCTGATGAACGTTGGCGCTGGTCTCCCTGAATCTTTGCCGCGGCGCCGCACCCCTGCCACGGCGCGGAGGCGTGGGTAGGGTCTGGTGAGGGAAGGCCGTCGTCATGACCAGCATCAGCCGAGCGGCTCGAACGCGGCAAAAGGACCCGCAGAACGTGCCGCGGTCAGAGGGGAAAGCGGACCTTTTGGTCGTGGACACCACGTGGGGCGAGGTCCAGCCCCTGGAGCCGGTGCCCGGTGTCGTGGCCGTCGGAGAGCTCGAGCTGATTGCCTTGGTGGACGGCGGCGCTCTGCTGGTCGACTCCCGCGTGCCGGATTCCCGCAGCGGGGTGTCGCTGCCAGGTGCCGTGAATGTCCCGCACGACGAGGTCGCCGAACGCCGTGGGGAGCTTCAAGCGGACGTGGTCGTGCTGTTCTGCAACGGACCGCAGTGCCCACAGACGCCCGATGCGCTGCGGTCGCTGGTGGCTGCGGGCGTCGAAGCCTGACCGCTTGCGGTACTACCGGGGCGGGCTGCACGACTGGATGACGCTGGGGTTCCCGACCGCCGCAGTCTGAGGCGCGGCAGATCCTCGCACCTGCGCGAGTCGTCAGGTCAGCTCGCGAAGTAGCCCGGACCGCCAACACTCGACAGCCCGAGACATCCGCGGACCGTTCGACGGATGGCGGATCACGCTTGAGCTCAGGCCCCGACAGCACCAGACTCTGCGGACAAGCCCGCCTGGCAGTCTGGGGGTCAGAGGTTCGCGTCCCCTCAGCTTCACCCGTGTGACCAGGGCCTGTGACCTCGACCTCATGCGCCCTGAGTCTTTCGTGGTTCCGTTCCGGTTTTCGCTGCGGAGCCGGGACCGGTCGGGTGGTGGAACCGCGACAGGCCGGCCGAGTAGTGCTCGACTCCTCCCACGCCGAGGTGAGCTCCCCGACGATCTGGGGCTAGGTTGCCTCATGCACGTGGGGATGACGCTGCCGGTGATGGAGCCGGACCTGTGGGACCGCGGGAGCGCGACCCTCGAGGAGTGGGCCCGGGTCGTGGACGACGGCCCCTTCTCCTCGCTGTGCTTCGGCGAGCGAATCGCCTTCGCAAACCCAGACGCGCTGACCCTGCTCGGCGCGGTGTCGGCGTGGACCCGCCGTGCGCGTCTGGTCCTCACGGTGGTGGTGCCTCAGCTGCACGAGGCACCGCTGCTCGCCAAGGCGCTCGCGACGGCTGACCAGCTCTGCGCGGGGCGGCTCACCGTCGGCGTCGGGGTCGGCGGGCGCCAACAGGACTACCTCGCGGCCGGCGCCGACCCGTCGACGCAGACGATCCGGGGCATGCGCGAGCGGGTCCTCGAGCTGCGCGGGGTGTGGGCGGGCCGCTCCCTCGTGGAGGGCGTGCCTCCCATCGGGCCACCGCCGGTCCAGCACGGCGGACCGCCCGTGCTGGTGGGGACGATGGGTCCCAGGACGCTGCGCGACGCCGGCTCCTGGGCGGACGGATTGGCGGGCGTGACGCTGGACCTCGACACCGTCGCGGCGGCCGACCTCTTCGCGCTGGCCAGGACGTCGTGGCAGGAAGCGGGGCGCTCCGCGCCGCTGCTCACGACGTCCTTCTGGTTCGCCCTCGACGACGGGGACGGGAGGGCGCGCGCTCAGGTGCACCGGCACCTGCGGCACTACATGGACTGGCTGCCGCTGTCCCTGGTCGACGCGATGGCCCCGACGACCGGCTTCGCGGGGACTGCGGCGCAGCTGCGGGACGTGCTGCTCCGCTTTGCGGACGCGGGAGCCGACGAGGTGCACCTCATCCCGACGAGCTCCGACGTGCGACAGGCGCACGAGGTGGCGGACCTCCTCGGGGTGGACCCGTCGCTGCACGGCTGACGAGGCCTGACGACGTCAGCCCTGAGCAAGCGTGCTGGCCCGCCGCCCCCTGGTGATCGTGTAGCCGAAGGCGGTCGCGAGGACGTACATCACCACGGAGTAGACCGCGCTGGGGATGGCCACCTCCGTGCTGTCCAGCACGGACAGCGCGATGGTCAGCGCGATCGTCGTGTTGTGGATGCCTACCTCCATGGAGCAGGCGATGGCCTGCCGCTCGTCGAGCCGCATGACACGGGCTCCGGTGTAGCCGAGCAGCAGGCTGATCGCGCAGAACAGCCCCGTGACGAGGCCGACCTGCTGCGCGTAGTCGACGAGGTTGTCGCGCTCCCCGAGCAGCGCGCCCGTGGAGACCAGCGCCAGCACGACGATGGAGAAGACCCTCACGGGGCGGTCGGCCTTGCTGGCGAAGGACTCCGAGCGGGAGCGGACGACCATGCCGGCCGCTACGGGGACCAGCACGATGGCGATGACCTGGAGCACCTTGCCGAGTTGCAGGCCGAGGTCGCCCTCGGCGTCGAAGTGCGAGATCGCCAGGTTGGTGATGACCGGGATGGAGATGGCGGCGAGCACCGAGTTGATCGCCGTGAGGGTGATGTTGAGAGCCACGTCCCCGCGGAACAGGTGGCTGAAGAGGTTGGCGGTCGTCCCGCCGGGTGACGCTGCGAGCAACATGACGCCGACGGCGAGCAGCGGGTCGAGGTCGAAGGCCTTGACGAGGCCGAACGCGACCGCTGGGAGGACCAGCACCTGCAGCACGAGCGCCACGGCGACCGCGCGCGGTGTCCGCGCCACCCGGCGGAAGTCGTCGGGTGTCAGGGACAGGCCTAGGCCGAACATGATGATGGCAAGGGCGATCGGCAGGCCGACGCTGATGAGCGCGGAGTCGTTCATCGCGCGAGCATGCCGTACGGCGGGCAGAGTGAGTCGGAGCAGTCAGCGCGATGGGCGTCCTCACGGCGCACCTGTCTGTCTCGCTCCTACCCGGGGTCCTCGGAGTAGGGGATCGGATGGTTGCGCCCCAGCTCGGTGAAGCGCTCGTTGAGGGCGTGGACGATGCGGTCGCGCTCCGGGTCGGTGGCGGTCATCGCGCCGTGGCAGACGGCCTCGAGCTCCAAGGCGGGCGCCATGCCGCCGAGGGCGAAGTAGCGCATCCACAGCTCGTGCTGGGTGAGACCGGCGTCCTGCCGTGCAGCGTCGAGAGAACCGGAAGCCGGGGTGCTCACGACCCTTCTCCCTGCTGGTAGGCAGGACCGGGGTCGGGCTGCACCGGGTCCGGTGCCGTCGTGCTGATGACCTCCGTGCACACGTGGAGCAACGGCTTGCTGGTCTGCCTGCTGATCTCGGTCAGGACGCGGTACGCCTCGTCGGGCTGCAGTCGTCGGCGGCCCATGATGATGCCCTGGGCAAGGGCGATGACCTCACGGGAGCGCAGCGCCTCGCGAAGATCCGCGTCGACGGAGTCGACGGTCGCGGTCGGATGGGCGGCGAGGAGGACGCGCGAGGCCTCCTGGGCGAACAGCGTGGCCCACTCCTGCTCGTGCGAGGCCAGCGCGTCCGGCGCGCGGCTGTAGACGTTGAGGGCCCCGAGGGGACGGTCGCCCGACATCAGGGGCGTCGACATGATGCTCTCGATGCCGTGGGAACGGGCGCGGGGCACGAACAGCGGCCACCGCGGCTCCGACTCGAGGTCCTTGGCGCTGAACAGCTCCCCGTGGGTCGCCGCGTCGAGGCACGGACCCTCGCCCGTGTCGTACTGGTCGTGGTCCATCTGCAGCACCACGTCGTTGCTCGCAGCGACCGTGCGGAGCTCCCCGTCACGGGGGAGCGTGATGCTGACGCCGTCTGCGCCTCTCATCACGGCCTGGCTCATGACAACTACGAGCCGGAGCGAGGCGTCCAGCAGGCTGCGGGTCAGGGTGGTGCGGGCGGCCGTCGCCAGGTCGGTGGCGAGCCGACCCTCCTCGGCGGTGCTGGCCTCGACATGGAGAGCTCCGGTGAGCCCGGTGAGCGCGAAGAGCCTGCGTAGGCTCGCCGAGGCAGCGCGGATCGAGAGCTGCGAGTCGAGGGACTGCAGCTCGTTGCTGGTGTGCACGAGCTGCCCGAGCCCCCTGGCGTCGCAGAACGACACCAGCGCCATGTCGACGATGACGGACGGCGCGCCGGTCGCGACGGCCTGCTGCAGCAGCGTGCCCACGAGCGCCGCGCCCTCGACGTCGATCTCCCCGGCGAGCATGACGAGGGCGACGCCGTCGCTCAGGCGCATCGACCCAGAGAACGCCGGCGTGGCGTTCATGGCAATGCGCTCGCGGGCGGGTGTGGCGTGAGGCGGGTCATGCAGGGGCCTGACGTGTGGAGCGGGTCGTATCCTCACGAGTCGAAGACGATGCCGACTCTACGCGCATGGCCTTCTCCGTCGAAAGCAGTCCCGTGAATGATCACGACAGGCCAGGCGCAGACGTGGGTGAACTGCCCGACGTCGCGCCGTCGCGACGCACGGAGCTGGAGCGCAACCTGGTGGACATCGCCTCGGTCCTGCTGAGTCCGCGCGGTGCGGCCACCACCGCGCAGCGCGTCCTGACCGTCGCCGTCAGCGCCATCGAGAGCTGCGACGAGGCCGGCCTGTGCGGCGACAGCGGGGTATTCCCGCCCTGCGTCCCCACGCCCCTGATCGCCACGCTCGACGGGCTGCAGAGCCGGACCGGCCAGGGTCCGTGCGTCGACACGCTCGGCGGGCTCGACACGGTCTACGTGCCCGACCTGTTCGACGACCAGCGGTGGTCGCTGTTCTCGCCGGAGGCAGCTCAGCTCGGGCTGCGCAGCGTGCTGGCGTTCCGGCTGTCCGTTGAGGGTGAGACGGTCGGAGCGCTCCAGCTCTTCGCATACCTCCCCGGAGCCTTCAATGCCCACGAACGCGCGCAGGGTCTGGTCTTCGCCACGCTTGCGGGCCTGGCGCTGGCGCTAGCGCAGGCGCAGGCGCAGGACGAGCTGCGGATCGAGAACCTCGAGGCGGCGCTGTCGTCCCGCGAGGTGATCGGCCAGGCGCAGGGCATCCTGATGGAGCGGGAGCGGATCACCGCGGAGCAGGCCTTCCAGCTGCTCCGGCGCTCCTCGCAGCACCTCAACCGCAAGCTCCGCACGGTCGCCCAGGACGTCGTCGACTCAGGCCTCACGCCGGACGACGCCTGACCCTGTCGTTCGCCGCCGCGCTGCTTTCTACGACGCGACCCGATAGGCGACGAGGCCGCCCGGGTTGCTGGGGACCCCCGCGAGGTCGACGGTGCCGCCGGCGTCACAGGGCGCGAAGACCGTGTGGTGGGCGACGGCCACGCCGGCGCCGACGCCTAGGCAGTTGCCGAAGCCACCGTCGGAGGCCACATCGCGCTGCAGGACAGGCAGACCGTTCTCCGCATCGAGGCCGAGCAGCGAGCCGCTGTCGTTCAGCGCGTAGAGCACGCCGTGCGCGGCGCTGATCGGCTGGTAGGCGAAGGCGTCGAGCCCCGTGCTGGAAGCCCAGTCGAGGTCGCCGGTGTCGCGGCCGAGGTCGAGGACGAGGTCAGGGGACGCGCCGACGTGGATGCCCGTCTCGTCGACGGCGGCAGTCGCCGAGTGCATCGCGGGCCCGCCGGGGCCGGCGAAGATGCGCCACCGCGCCGCCATCGTCTCGGTGCTGACCGCGTGGAAGACGCCGGCCTTCTGCATCGCCGCGACGACAGTCTTTCCGTCGGAGGCACGGTAGAGGTTGGGCGACGCCCCGAAGTCGAGGTCGAGCTCGCCGCACTCGGCCGCCGCGGAGGTGTCGAAGAAGGTCGGCAGGTCGGTGCCCGTCGTGTCGCCGAGCGCCCCGCAGGCGGGGTTGTTGGGGTAGCCGATGACGTCGTCGAGGTCGGCGTGCTCGGAGATCCCGGAGTAGGCCCCGACGACCGTGCCGAAGGTGGAGCGGCGCGGGTCGGCGTCGATCCTCAGCAGCGCGTTGTTGTAGGGGTGCTGGCGAGAGCGGCCGTCGGAGTCGGCGGTGCCCGCGTAGAGGTGGTTGGTCTGGGGGTCGAACGCCGCCGTCGACCAGATGCCCGTCCCACCGAAGCCCTCGGCGTACTCCTGCTCGGTGAGCGACAGCGAGCGCTTCACGGTCGTGCCGTCCTTGGCGTCGAGGAAGTACATCGGGACGCGGGCACCGTCGCCGGAGCCGCCCGCGAGAGGCACGAAGACGAGCCGCTTGCCACCGGCGCGGAAGACGACAGGGCTGGCGTTGATGAAGGTGCCGTTGCCGGCGACGCCGTTATCGAGGCGCGCGCTGGTCCAGCGATCCGCACCTGTCGAGGCGTCGAGCGCGACTGCGAAGCTCCCGGCCGGCTGGTAGGTGTCGGTGACCACCGGCAGGGCGACCTCGCCGCGGGTGCCCTTGCTCGGAGTCACGAAGACCAGGCCGTCGGAGACGGCGAGGCCGAGCACCGAGCCGTCGAGTGTGCGGTGCCAGACGAGCTCGCCCGTGTCGGCGTCGAGGGCGACGACGTCGCCCTGGTCACCGAGGTAGCCCTGGCCGAACGTCAGGTAGACGCACCCGCCGGCCACGACCGGCGTCGACCGCATGCCCCCGGTGGCGCCCACAGAGGCGGCCGCGAAGGACCAGGCGGGGCGCAGGGCGCCGGCCTCGGCCGGGCCGATGGTCGTCTCCGCGGGCTGGGTGCGCGAGTTGCCGAGGTCGGCGTTGAGCCCGGTCCAGCTCCCACCCGGGTGCTCCCTGTCGGTGCAGGGCCGCGGCCCTTCAGGGCGCAACCGAGGCGCGGCCGACGCGCTGGTCGTCACCCCCACGAGCAGTAGTACGGCGACGACGGACATCCCTCTGAGAGCTCGCACCTGGCGACCGTGGCACGCGTGGGCTCGTCGTCGCTGTCAGGCAGACGACATCGGGGCTCAGGGTGCGAGGCGCACCGTCACGTCGGGTGGTGCCTGCAGTGTGTTGTGGACGGTGCAGTGGGACGCGACGGCCAGCAGCGCGGCGCGACGCTCCTCGGGGACTCCCGGAGGGAGAGTGAGCTCGACGGTGATCGACCCAACGCGGGCGGGACGGTCGGCCATCTCCGCCGTCGCGTGGACGGCCAGGCCCTCCTCGGACAGGCCGTGGCGGCGCAGGTAGCTGTGGGCGTAGTGCGCCACGCAGGACGACAGGCTCGCGACGAGCAGCTCGACCGGTGTCGGTGCGGTGTCCTCGCCCCCTGCATCGACGGGCTGGTCGATGTAGAAGGTGTGGCCGCGGGTCTCGATCGCGAAGCGGTCGCCGCGGACGTGGTGGACGCTGGCCGTGATCACGCCTCGCTCCGAGGGAGCCGGTCGCGCGCCAGGCGCAGCCGGGCGCCGGCCTCGTCGGCGACCTCCTGCAGGCCCGGACGGTCCACGACGGTGACCATCAGCTGCGGGTCCATGGCCTGCACGACGGTGGTGTCGCCGTCGACGCGCACGGTCACGTTGCAGGGGAGCAGCAGCCCGATCTCGGGCTCGAGGCCGAGAGCCCTGTGCGCCAGGGGCGGGTTGCACGCACCGAGGATGAGGTACGGCGCGACGTCGACGTCGAGCTTGGCCTTCATGGTGGCCTGCACGTCGATCTCGGTGATTACCCCGAAGCCCTGCTCGGCGAGAGCCTCACGGACCTGCTCGACGGCCTCGTCGAAGGCGAGGGAGGTTCGGGTGGTGATGGCGATGTCCATGACAGCGAGGTTAGTACCCCAGGGGGTATTTGACAAGTACCCCCGGGGGTATCACAATGGGCACACACCACGACCCGAGGAGCTCCATGTCGTCCCTTTCCACGTCCCAGCGCTCGGTGCTCGAGCCCGGCTACGGCGAAGCCCACGAGCACGGGCCGCTCGGTCGCCTCGGCCTGCTCGTCGCCCGGCGCCGTCGCGCGGTGTTCGTGGTGTGGGCACTGCTCGTCGTGGTGCTGGGTGCCTTCGCGCCGCGCGTCGAGAGCGCTCTCGCCGGAGCCGGCTGGGAGGCCTCTGGCTCGGAGTCGGTCGAGACGCGCGACGTCGTCCAGCGCGAGTTCGCGGGGCTGAGCAGCGCTGCCCTGATGGTCGTCCTTCACCGGTCCGACGGTCCGGTGCTCGAGGGCCCGGGCGCCGTCGCGGTCGAGCAGGCCGTCGGGCTGCTGGAGGCAGATCCGAGGATCTCCTCGGTCATCGGGCCGCAGCCCGGCCTGTCGGTGTCCGAGGACGGTCGCACGGCGATCGTGCAGGGGGGTGCCGCGACGCCGAGCACCCACGAGCTGGTCCGTGCCGCAGACGACCTCAAGGGTCCGCTGCGCGAGCTCGGGGGCGACGGCGTCACCGTCGCGCTCACGGGGTCGTCCGGGCTGTGGAGCGACTTCAACGAGGCCAACCTCCAGGCGATGCTCAAGAGCGAGCTCTACTCCTGGCCCGTCACCCTGGCGATCCTCGTCCTCGCCTTTGGCTCGCTCGTGGCCGCCGGACTCCCGCTGCTGCTGACCATCACCGGGCTCGTGGCTGCGGCCGGCTCGCTCTACCTCGGCACCCAGCTCGGTGACATCAGCATCTGGGCGATGAACTTCGCGATGATGTTCGCGCTGGCTCTCGGGATCGACTACGCGCTGTTCATCGTCGTGCGCTTCCGCGCGGCACGGGCACGGGCTGTCAGCGTCGAGCACGCCGTGGCCGAGACCCTCGACACAGCGGGCAAGGCGGTGCTCTTCTCCGGCGTCACGGTGCTCATCAGCCTGTCGGCGGTGATGCTCGTCCCGTCACCGGCCTTCCAGTCGATGGCGCTCGGCATCATGCTCGCGGTCGTCTTCGTGCTGGCGGCGTCCTTGACGCTGCTGCCCGCGGTCCTCGCCCGCCTCGACGGCCGCGTCAACGCCGGCGCCCTGCCGTGGGTCACGACGGCGAGCAGCTTCTCGCCGCGGTTCGCCCGCTGGGCCGAGCGCCTCTGGGCGCGTCCCGTGGCTTTCGGTCTCGCGTCGCTCGCCCTGCTGGTCGGGCTCGCGGTGCCGGTGCTGGGGCTGCAGACCGGGATGCCGAGCATCAAGGTGGTGCCGGCGGAGGACTCCTCGCGGGTGGGCTACGACCTCGTCGGCGCGGCCTTCGGTCCGGGCGCGGCCGGCACCCTCCAGGTCGTCGTCGCGTCCAGCGCGCAGGCGGGCGTGGCAACGACGCTGTCGACGGACCCGGGCATCGCGCGGGTGATGCCCGCCATGCCCGGCGGCGGCGACCGCGTGCTGCTCCAGGCGGTGCCGACGACCGACCCGTCCGACCCGGCCACGGGACGGACCATCGACCGGCTTCGCGCGGCGCTGCCGCCGGGTGCGCTGCTGGGTGGTGCCGCGGCGGAGAACCACGACCTCGAGTCCGTCCTGCGGGACAAGACCCCGCTGGTCGTCGGGGTCGTGCTCGGCCTCGGCTTCCTGCTGCTGCTCGTCGCGCTGCAGGCTCCGCTCGTCGCGCTGCTCGGCGTGGTCACCAACCTGCTCGCCACCGCGGCCGCCTTCGGCGTGGCGCGGCTGGTCTTCCAGGAGGGCTACGGCGCCGGACTGCTCGGCTTCGAGTCGCAGGGCTTCCTCGACGCGTGGGCACCGGTGTTCTTCTTCGCGATGATCTTCGCGATCGGCATGGACTACACGGTGTTCCTGCTTGCCAGTGCCAAGGAGCACTGGGAGCGGTCCGGCGACCCCCGTGAGGCGATGGTCGGAGGACTCGCCCACTCCGGACGCGTCATCTTCGCCGCAGCCGGGGTGATGGTGGCCGTCTTCTTCACCTTCGCGCTGTCGGGACCGCTGCCGCCCAAGGAGATGGGCATCGTGCTCGGGGTCGCCGTGCTGCTCGACGCGGCGCTGGTCCGCCTCGTGCTGCTGCCTGTGCTGCTCCGGCTCGCCGGCAGGGCCGCCTGGGCGAGCCCGCGCTGGTTGCGCCGGATCCTGCCCGCCGTCCGCTTCAGCCACTGACCCCCGAGGAGAGCTCCATGACGACCTGCACCCCGCCGGTCGGCGCCTGGCCGACCACCCGCATCCTGTTCGCGCTCGCGGGCACCGTCACCCTGCTGACGAGCCTGCTTGCGGTGCTCGTCAGCCCCTGGTGGCTGGCGATGACCGCCTTCGTGGGCAGCAACCAGTTGCTCTACGTCGCAGTCGGGGCCTGTCCCGTCTCGATGGTCGTGGATCGGCTGCGCGCCCGCACTACTGTCGATCGCATTCCCGAGGAGGACACGTGCAGCTCGACGACGACGCGGTGAAGACCGCGGTCAACAGGCTCCGCCGGGCGGAGGGGCAGATCGCCGGTGTCATCCGGATGCTCGAGGCCGGTCGCGACTGCAAGGACGTCGTGACCCAGCTCGCCGCGGTGTCCCGGGCGCTCGACAAGGCGGGGTTCAGCATCGTGGCCAGCGGTCTCAAGCAGTGCCTCGCCGAAGGCGGCCCTGAGGGTGACCTCGACGTCGCCGAGATGGAGAAGCTCTTCCTGTCCCTGGCCTGACCGTGGGTCGCACGGACGGCATCGGTAGGGGGCGGCTACTGCGGAGCTGACGTCGCTCTGCGACGACGACCGCCGGCCAGGGACCAGGCTGCGAGGGCGAGCATCGGCAGGAGCACCAGCAGTGCAAGGCGCACCGACCGTGTCCACGAGCCGTCCTGCGCTGCCGGTCGACCGAGCAGGTCCTCGAGCGAACCCTCGGCGGCAGGGAGGTCGACGTCCCCGGCGTCCGCGGTGCCACGTCCGGCGGCCACGGCGCTGCCGTCTCCGGTGGACCCACCGTCCGGTGTCGCGGTGGGGGACGTCACGGGGGAGGTGGGGCTGGATGCGGTCACCCCAGCAGCGGGGCCCGTCGTTCCGCTCGTGCTCGTGCCGCCGGTCGTGGACCCTGTCGTGGTGCCGCCGGTCGTGGACCCGCCCGTGGTCGACCCGCCCGTAGTCGACCCTGACGTGGTGGACCCGCCGGTCGTGGACCCTGACGTGGTGGACCCGCCCGTCGTGGAGCCCCCGGTCGTGGAGCCGCCGGACGTGGAGCCTGACGTGGAGCCGCCGGAGGTGGACCCTGACGTCGATCCCCCGGACGTGGTCCCGCTCGTCGATCCGGACGTCTGGGTGGGCTCGGGCTCCGGCGCGGTCGCCGCACGCACGGTGAGTGTCGTCTTGTGGCCTCGCTGCTCATGGGGTGAGCAGTAGAGCGAGTAGGAGCCGGCCTTCATGAGGGCTCCGGTCGTGAAGGTCTCGCCCTTGGCGAGCGACTCCGAGATGCCGAGCCCCGGCACCTCCACCGTGTGCCCGTTGTCCTGGCCGATGAAGGTGAGCTGGTCTCCGTTGTCGACCGCGATCGCGGTGTTGGAGGGCCCGCCGGACGTGGTGCTGAAGTAGAAGCTGCCGACGTAGACCTTCGTCACGGCGGCGTGCGCCGGCAGGGCCACCACGAGGGCTGTCCCAGCGAGCAGTGGTAGAGCGAACCAGCGCTTCATA
This sequence comes from Mycobacteriales bacterium, assembly GCA_030697205.1. Taxonomy (NCBI): domain Bacteria; kingdom Bacillati; phylum Actinomycetota; class Actinomycetes; order Mycobacteriales; species Mycobacteriales bacterium. The sequence goes on along the minus strand of JAUYQP010000037.1, from coordinate 40,179 downwards.
CGGCGTAGACCATCTCTCCTGCGATCGCGCCGGCGGCGAGCAGGGCCCACGCACCGGCAGTGGCCAGCCCCACGTCCAGCGCCGCCGCGCCGCCGTGCGAGGTGTCCGTGGACGCGCGACGGAAGACCCAGTGCGCCGTGAACAGCGTCGCGCCGAGCAGCGCGGCGAGGCTGTGCCAGATCAGGGGCTGGTCCCAACGGGGGTCGGTGAAGACCGAGAAGCCCCGCAGGTCGATGAAGCCGGCGACGATCGTCGGCACGAGGGCGACCACCCCGATGAGCTCGAAGAGCCGGACGCGCTCGCCCCACACGGTCGCTCCGGTGCGCTGCTGGAGAAGGACGCACACCCACGCCGCGACCAGCATCGCGAGGGGGGCGTGGACGACCGCGGGGTGCACGGGCAGGTCGAACGGGTTCACGCAGTGACTATCGGCCACGGAGAGACTGGACTGCAGGCGAACCGCCGGAGATCGACGCGCTCAGTCCGTGACGCGCGAGGCCACCAGCCGCACCTCGGCGGGAGCGCCGGGAGCGCCACCAGGTCGTGAGGTGTACTCCGGCACTCCCACGCAGGTGAACAGCAGCGTGACGAGGTCGTCGGGCTGGCCGAGCAGGGCGGGCACGTCGGAGTCCAGGAAGGTCATGCCGGTGGCGCTCGCCCCGGACGCGTAGGCGGACAGGTGCAGCCGGCCCTCGACGAGTCCGGCGGCGAGCTGGGCGTCGCGGTAGCCGCGGTCGTCGAGCGCGGAGCCGTCGGTCGCGCCGATGACGACGTACGCCGCCTCGGCAGCCAGGGACTGCCCGAGGCAGATCCGCTCCAGCTCGGCCCGCAGGTCGCCGGACGCGAGCGGCGTCGCGAGGTCGGGCCACCGGTAGACGCCGGGCTCAAGGCCGTCGACGCCGTGCGCGACCACCCAGTGCGGCACCTCGATCCCGCGCATCGCCGCAGCCATGGCCTGCTCGAGCTGGGCGCGCGGCAGGGTCGCCGACCGGTCCATCCGGCGCTGCGACCCGCGTCGCAGGACCACCACGTCGAGCGGGTCCGAGGCCGTGACGTCCTTGAGCACCGGACCCACGGGCCAGGGCGCGCCGAGCTCGGCGCGGTCGCCGGCCCGCTGCGCGGTGGTCGCGAGGGGCAGCTCCACCTGCGGCAGGTCGCCGGTGACCGCGGCGCCCCCGGCCAGGGTCGTGGGCAGGCCGTCGCCCAGTGACAGCAGGGTGACCGGGAACTCGTGCACGCCGTCGGCACCGACCAGCGCAGTGACGTCGGCGTCCGGGAAGCGGGTGCGCAGTCGCGGCTGCAGGCCGGCGCTGTCGGCGGCCGCGACCAGCTGCGAGAGCAGGGTCCCGGCGTCCCAGTAGACGTGCCGGAAGGCCCGTTCCGCGTAGCGCCACCCGCTGCGCCACGGCACACCCGCCACGACCAGCGTCGTGACCTCTCCGCCCGCCGCCGGCCCGATCTGCAGGAGGGCGTGCTCGCGGGCGTCGTACCAGTGCACGCCGTCCGGCACGCCCTCGACCCCGCGCGTGCTCGCGTAGACCTCCAGTGGGAAGCGCGCGCCGGCCGACCCCGACGCGCGGAAGAGGAACGGTCCGCTCTCGTGCTGCACCGTCCGCACCACTCCGGCGCCGAGGAAGAGCACTCGCCCCAGCTGCGCGGCATCGAGGACCCGGGCGGGTGAGGGCGCGCCGGCGAGCACGGCGGTGGCGGCGACACCCGGGTCGGGCAGGTCGCGGGGGAGCGGCGTCACGGGGAGCCCCTCGGCGTACGCCTTGGTCTGGGGTGGGCGCAGCGACGGGTCGTTCTGCAGGAGCTCGTGGCGCAGTCGCGGGTCGTCCGGTCGCACGTCCCACGGCCGGTCGGGGGTGTAGGACGTCAGGCGATGGAGCAGGCCGGCGCCGGTGTCGGGATCCACCGCGGCAGCATGCCAGCGGCCGGGCTCAGGACGGAGCTGGTACGACGAGCAGCGGCCGGCGGGCGCGGCGCTCGAGCTCGTGCGCCACCGAGCCGGTGACGAGGTGCTCGAGGAACGCCGCGAAGCCGTGAGCCTGGCCGCCGACGACGAGGAGGTAGGCGTCGACCTCGTCGGCCACCGCCTGCAGGGCGTCCGGGGGCCAGCCCTGCTCGACGCGGACCTCCGACCCGGTGGCTCCCGCCGCCGACACCTCGGCCTCGACGTCGCGGCGCACCTCGGCGAGGTGCTCCGGGGTGAGCGGCGTCGACAGCACCGCACCGCTCGGCTCCAGGGGAAGCCCCACGGCGCTGCTCGGCACGGCGCTCACGACGGCGTCGCGCACGTGCACCACGACCAGGCCCGCGCCCAGCCGGGTGGCGAGGTCGTGGGCCGCGGCGAGCGCGTGCCCCGATCGGTCCTGGCTCTCGTAACCCACCACGATGCGCATGACGACCTCCTACCCCGTCAGCGCCACATGATCCACCTCAGGGGACAGTGGTGCCATGACGTCACCGTCACCGTCACCGACCGCAGCCGAGCTGCACGAGCAGCTCAGCTGGTGGTGGGAGCAGGTGCTGCGACCCGGCCTCGGGGGCCTCACCGACACCGACCTCACCGATGCGCGCGTCGGCGAGCGGCTGGTGTCGGTCGCGTCGCTGCTGGCGCAGCGGGCCAGCTTCCACTTCGGCGACCGCTCGCTCACCGACGACCGGCTGCCCGCCCTGCCCGCCTCGGCCGTCGACGCGTTGCTGCTGCTCGACGAGGCCTGGGCCGACTGGGACTCCGGCGTGCTGTCGGCGGACGACGTGCGGCTCAGGCGCGCCCACCAGGGACCGCCGGGGACGATGGACGAGCGCTACCCGCTCTGGGCGCTCGTCCTGCACGTCAACCGCGAGGTCGTGCAGGCGGGGGCGCAGCTGCTGCTGCTCCTGGAGCGATGACCGGTCAGGTCGTCGGACGCGGCCGACGCAGCAGCAGGGCCGTCCCGACGAGCAGCGCGGCCGCGCCCAGCGGCAGCGCCAGGCCGGTGGCCGGGAGCTGCGGCGACGGTGCGGCCGGCGGGGTGACGACCGGAGGGGCAGCGGGCGGCGCTGCCGGGGGAGCGGCCGGGGCAGCACCGCGGGTGAAGGCGCCGTTGGTCAGCCGCAAAGCCCAGAAGCCGGAGCTGCCGTCGGCGTACCAGACCTCGTCGCGCTCGGGGGCGAAGGTCGGGCTCGCGAAGGCGTCGTTGGCAGCGCCACCCGGGGGGACGGGGCGCACGAAGTAGGCGGCCTCTCGGGGCGCGAGCGGGTCGCGGATGTCGAAGACGCGCAGGCCGGAGGCGAGGAACGAGCAGGCCATGATCCCGGGCTCGACGCGGGTCGGCACGTTGCAGTAGTGGCCGGCGTAGCCGCCGACCGGGCTGGTCGCCCCGGGGTCGTCGGCGAGCGACGCGCGGTTCTCCGGGTTGTTGACGGCGAGCCGGATGTTGGAGACGACCACCGGGGCGGTCTCGTCGCTGATGTCGATGATCCGCGCGGCCCCGACGCGCTCGCCGTTGAAGGCGAGCCGTCCGCCGGAGTCGTTGGAGAACTCGTCCACCTCGACGACGTAGGGCTTGCCACCGATGGTCACCGGGATGGCCGTCTGCGGGATGGTGATCGAGGGCCAGGTGACGCTGCCGACCTCGGTCACGACCGGGTTGGTCACCCGGGCCTGGACCTGGCTGATGTCGAGGATCTGCAGGCCCTGCACGGTGGCGTTGAGGCCGAGCTCGTTGCGCGGGAAGCCGGCGCCCGCCGCGAGGTAGGCGCGGTTGCCGTCGGCGCTGATCTGCACGCCGTGCGTGGCCCATGCTCCGGCGTAGGCGATGGTCGGCGCAGCAGGGTCGTCGAGGTCGATCGCGACCAAGGTGTTAGCGCCGAGCGACGCGGCCCAGAAGGTGCGGCCGTCGGGGGAGAAGCCGCTCTCGTGGCCGAGGACCCCGAGGGGGAGTGACGACCGGAAGACCGGGGCGCGGCAGTCGGCGCTGGCGTCGTAGACGTCGACCTGGCCGGGCCCGACGAGTGCGTTGCCGAGGACGGCGACGACGAGACCGGAGGCCTGGCTGACCACCAGGGACTCGTGGGGGGTCTGCATGGCGGGCGTGGAGAGCGATGCGGTGCGGACCGGGTTGGCCGGGTCGCTCATGTCGAGCACCGCCACTCCGGTGGCGTTGTCCGGCAGGCCCGCGACGTTGCTGGGGAACAGCGTCGTCGTGTCGTAGAAGGCGCACTCGCGGCCGGCGGTGTCGACGTACCTCTCGACCTTGTACCCGCCGGAGACGCCGGAGCGGCCGATCACCTCGACGTTGCAGCGGAAGCCGTCGGCCACCTTGCCGGCCGCGACGTCCGCGGCCGGAACCTGCCCCTGCAGGCCGGTCTCGGGGACCGAGCCGGGGCCGCAGTCGGGACGCGGGACGGGGTCGAGCGACGGCTCGACGACGGCGGCCCGCGAGGGCGCGGCCTGCGCCCCGACGGCCATCGTGGCGCCACCGCCGAGCGCGAGCCCGACGGCGAGCAGGGTCAGTGCCCGGGTGTTGCGTTGCGGTCGCATCTCACGACCCTACGGCGCTCACCGCGGCGCGAGGACGACCTTCGCGCGGGCGCGGCGCTCGTCGAGCTCGAGCAGCGCCGCCGCGGCGTCCTCCAGCGGGTGCGTGCTGCCGACCAGCGGCACGAGCCGGCCGTCCTCGAGGAAGAGCAGCAGCCGGGCCCACTGCTCCTGCAGGTAGGCGGGGTCGCGCATCCAGAACGCCCCCCAGCCGACACCGACCACGGAGAGGTTGTTGAGCAGCAGCCGGTTGACCTTCACCTCGGGGATCGCGCCGGCGGTGAAGCCGATGACGAGCAGGCGGCCCTCGGGGGCCATCGACCGCAGGCTGTCGGTGAAGCGGTCCCCGCCGACCGGGTCGACGACGACGTCGACGCCGCGCCCGCCGGTGAGCTCCTTCACCTGCGGGAGGAAGCCCTCCGCACCGACGACGACGTGGTCGGCGCCTGCCTCGCGCACGACCGCGGCCTTGTCCTCGGTGCTGACCACCGCGACGACGGTGGCACCGAGCACCTTGGCCAGCTGGATGCTCGCGACCCCGATGCCGCCCGCCGCCCCGTGCACGAGGACGGTCTCGCCGGCCCGCAGCTCGGCCCGGCGTACGAGGGCGAAGTCGACGGTCAGGTAGTTCATCGGCAGGGCCGCGCCGGCGGCGAAGGACACCCGGTCGGGGAGCGGGAAGACCATGCCGGGGTCGACCGCGACCCGCTCCGCGTAGCCGCCCCAGCCGGGAAAGGCCGCGACCCGCTGGCCCACGGTGAAGCCGTCACCGCTGACGACCGTGCCCGCGACCTCGGAGCCGGGCACGAACGGGAGCTCGGGCTTGATCTGGTAGAGCCCGCGCGTCTGCAGCACGTCGGGGAAGTTGACGCCGGCTGCGTGGACCTCCACCACGACCTTGCCGGCCGGGTCCGGCTCGGGGAGGTCCACGACCCGCACGGCCTCCGGTCCGTCGAGCGTGGTCACCTGCACTGCGCGCACGTCTGTCTCCTCTGCGTCGGTCCGCCCACCCTAGGAGTCGGCTGGCCGACAGTTGCGGGCCGGCTGCGGTCCTACGGTGCGCTCACCTGACCACTCACCTGACCACTCACCTGACCACTCACCTGACCACTCACCTGACCACTCACCTGACCACTCACCTGACCACTCACCTGACCACTCACCTGACCACTCACCTGACCGCGGCCCCTGTCCCTCGGCCCCCTTTGCGAGGAGACCCCCGTGACGCACCTGCTGCACCTCGACTCCAGCGCCTCCGGTGCCGGCTCGTTCTCCCGCCGGCTCGGACGCGGGCTCGTGCTCGGCTGGAGCCGGCGCGAGCCGGGAGCCGTCCTCACCTACCGCGACCTCGACGCCGAGCCGCTGCCCTTCGTCAGCGAGACCTGGGTGTCGGCGGCCTACACCCCTGCGGACCAGCACGACCACACGCTGGCCTTCTCGTTGTCGCGCAGCGACCAGCTGATCGCGGAGCTCGAGGCAGCGGATGTCCTCGTCATCGGCGCGCCGATGTACAACTTCGGCATCCCCGCCTCGCTCAAGGCATGGGTCGACCAGGTCGTCCGAGTCGGGCGGACCTTCGGCTACGACGGACCGAACCCGGTGGGGCTCGTGCACGGCAAGCGCGCCGTCGTGCTCGCCACCAGCGGCGGTGACGCGCTGCGCTACGAGGCGCTGGGCCTCGACTTCCGCAGCAGCTACCTGCGGGCGATCCTCGGCTTCATCGGCATCACCGACGTCGAGGTGCTGACGCTGACAGGGACGGCCGGCCCGGAGCCGGAGACAGCGCGGGTGGCGGCCGAGCTCGACGCGCTGCTCGACCGCCTCGTCACCCCCGCGCTGATCGGCGCCCAGCGCTCTTAGGCGCTGGGCTTGAAGGCCCGCAGCCGCAGGCTGTTGCTCACCACGAAGACGCTCGACAGCGCCATCGCCCCGCCGGCGATCAGCGGGTCGAGCAGCCCGAGGGCCGCAAGGGGGATAGCTGCGACGTTGTAGCCGAAGGCCCACACGAGGTTGCCCTTGATGGTCGACAGCGTGCGCCGGGCCAGCCGGATCGCGTCGGGCACCGAGCGCAGGTCGTCGCGGACCAGCGTGAGGTCGCTCGCCTCGATCGCCACGTCGGTGCCGGCACCCATCGCCATGCCCAGGTCGGCTTGCGCGAGGGCCGCGGCGTCGTTGACGCCGTCGCCCACCATCGCCACGACGCGCCCCTGCTCCTGCAGGCGCCGCACGTGGGCGACCTTGTCGGCCGGAAGGACCTCGGCGACGACCTCGTCGATGCCGACCGCGGCAGCGACCGCGCGGGCCGTCGCCTCGTTGTCGCCGGTCAGCAGCACGGGGGTGAGCCCCAGAGCGCGCATCCGGGTGACCGCCTCCGCGCTGGTGGGCTTGACGGTGTCGGCGACGGCGACGACACCGCGCAGGGCGCCGTCCCACGCGACCAGGACGGCGGTGCGGCCGAGCTCCTGCTGGCGCCGCAGCGCGTCGGTGGCAGTGGCGTCGAGCGGGACGCCCCAGTCCGCGAGCAGGGCGGGTCGCCCGGCGACGACGGCGAGGCCCTCGACGACGCCCTGCACCCCGAGGCCCTGGTGGCTCGCGAAGGACTCGACGGCGGGCAGGGGGCCGGCCTCCGCGGCTGCCTTGGCGATCGCCCGGCCGACCGGGTGCTCCGAGGCCTCCTCGACCGCGCCGACGACCCGCAGGAGCTCGGTCTCGGTGGTGTCGCCGAGCAGCTCGACGGCCTGCAGGGTCATGGTGCCGGTGGTCACCGTGCCGGTCTTGTCGAGCACCACGGTGTCGACCCGACGGGTGCTCTCGAGCACCTCCGGGCCCTTGATGAGCAGGCCGAGCTGGGCACCGCGGCCGGTCCCGACCAGCAGCGCGGTCGGGGTCGCGAGCCCGAGGGCGCACGGGCAGGCGATGACGAGGACGGCGACGGCGGCGGTGAAGGCCGCGGCGGTGCCCTCCCCGCTGCCGAGCCAGAAGCCGAGGGTGATCGCGGTGAGGACCAGCACGACCGGGACGAAGACGGCGCTGACCCGGTCGGCGAGGCGCTGCACGTCGGCCTTGCCGCTCTGGGCCTCGGTGACGAGGCGCCCGATCTGGGCGAGCTGGGTGTCTCCTCCGACGCGGGTCGCCCGCACGACGAGCCGCCCGCCGGCGTTGACCGTCGCGCCGACGACGGGGTCGCTGGGCGCCACCTCGACCGGCACGCTCTCGCCGGTGAGCAGGCTCGCGTCGACGGCGCTGCTGCCCTCCTCCACGACGCCGTCGGTGGCGACCTTCTCGCCGGGACGCACCACGAAGCGGTCACCGACGCGCAGGTCCTCGACCGGGATCCGCACCTCGGCACCGTCGCGCAGGACCGCGACGTCCTTCGCGCCGAGCTCGAGCAGTGCGCGCAGGGCGGCACCCGCCCGGCGCTTGGCCCGAGCCTCGAAGAAGCGACCGGCCAGCAGGAAGACCGTGACGACCGAGGCGACCTCGAGGTAGATCTCGTCCTCGGTGCTGCGCTGCACGGTGAGGTCGAAGGCCATCGTCATGCCGGGCTCGCCGGCGGTGCCGAGGAACAGCGCGTAGAGCGACCAGAGGTACGCCGCGATCGTCCCCGTGCTGACCAGCGTGTCCATGGTGGCCGCGCCGTGGCGCAGGTTGGTCCAGGCGGCGCGGTGGAAGGGCAGGGCGCCCCAGACGACGACCGGTGACGCGAGCACCAGCGCGAGCCACTGCCAGCGCTCGAACTGCAGCGCCGGGACCATCGACAGCAGCAGGACCGGCAGGCCCAGCACCGCCGACACGACGAGGCGGTCGCGCAGGGCCCGGGTCGGGTCGACCTCCTCGGCCGGCTCGCCTGCGGTCTGCGTGCGCGGCAGCGCCGCGGAGTAGCCGGCGGCGGCCACGGCGGCGAGCAGGTCGTCGGTCGAGACCGTCCCGTCGTGCTCGACGTGGGCCTGCTCGGTCGCGTAGTTGACCGAGGCCGTCACGCCGTCGAGCTTGTTGAGCTTGCGCTCGATGCGGTTGGCGCACGACGCGCAGGTCATGCCGGTGATGGCGAGGTCGACGCTGCTGGTCGGTGTGGCGGTGGGAGTGCTCATGAGCTGGTCTCCAGTCGCAGGTCTGCGGTGCGCACGACGCCGTCGTGGCTGGTGCCGAGGAAAGCGGCGTAGCGACCGGGGCTCGGGACCGTGGTCTCGAACGACAGGCCCTCGCCCTCGGGGTGCACGTGGAGGTAGGCGAGGTCGCCCTCGCGCAGCACGACGAGGTGGCCCTTCGCGCCGAGGTAGTCGTCGAGGTCGCCGGTGACGTCGGCGCCCTGGCGTCGTACGACGAAGGACAGTCGGCTCTGCTCCCCGGCCGCGAGGGCGCCGTCGACGGTGACGGAGTAGCCGCCACCGGTGGAGGTGCGCCGCTCACCGGGGGCTACGGGCTGGGGGAGGTAGGAGCCCGGGACCGTCACGTCGACCGCGAGGGCGCGGGCCGCACGGCCGGCAGGAGCGAAGTCGGCGTAGACGCGGTAGGGGCCGGGGGCGTCGAGGGTGAGCGGCACCTCCCAGGTGCCGTCGGCGGCGCGCTCCGGGTGGAGGTGCTGGAAGCGGGTGAGGTCGCGGCGCACGACGACCAGGTGGAGGTCGCGCTCGTGGGTGGCGTCGTAGTCGGCGAGCGGCGTCCCTGCGTCGTCCTCCACCGTGAAGCGGAAGGGCTGCGTGCCCGTCGTGAGCACCGTGCGCTCGGGGCGCAGGACCAGCCCGTCCTCGGCCACGGCCAGGCCGGTGACGCCCTGCGGGACCTCGGAGTCGGGGGCGCCGCCGTGGCCGTCGTCCATCACCCCGCCGTGCGCCGGCGCCGGCTGGGGGAGCACGGTGCCGGTCACGGTCCCGACGGCGTAGGCCGAGGACCCGGCCGCGACGAGCACGGCGGCAAACAGGCCGAGGCGCACGGGGGTGCGCATCAGGAGACCGCGTAGCCGGCCTCCGCCACGGCGGCGCGCACGGCGTCGTCGTCGACGGGGGCGTCGGAGGTGACGGTGAGCAGGCCGGACTCGAGCTCGACCGCGACGTCGGTGACGCCCGGGACCTCGGAGACCTCCTCGGTGACGGAGGCGACGCAGTGGCCGCAGGTCATGCCGGTCACGGTCCAGGTGGCAGTGATCGAGTCAGCGGTCATGTCGGGGCTCTCCTCGGGGTGGGGTGGGTCAGGAACGGACGAGGCGGGCGATGGCGTCGGAGGCCTCGCGGAGCTTGGCCGCCTGCTCCTCGCCGCCGGCTCGCGCGGCGTTGACGACGCAGTGCGCCATGTGCTCGTCGAGCAGGCCGAGGGCGACCGCCTGCAGCGCCTTGGTGGCGGCGCTGACTTGCGTGAGGACGTCGATGCAGTAGGTGTCGTCCTCCACCATGCGGGCGATGCCGCGGACCTGCCCCTCGATGCGGCGCAGCCGCTTGAGGTGGGCGTCCTTGGTGTCGCTGTAGCCGCGCTGCTCGTCGCTCATGGGCTCAGCATAGATACCCCCCGGGGGTGTGTCAAGACACCCAGGGGGGGTATCTGAGGTCACATCCACGTCACGGGACCGGGCGCACCGCCCGCCGTCTGGTTGGGTGGGTGCGTGACGGACTGAGCACCGAGGGAGTCGTGGTGGGACTGCGCCTGGCGCTGCGCGCGCTGTGGTTCCGCCGTGGCGTGTCCGCCGTGGTGCTGGTCATCGCCACCGTGGCGGTCGCCGCAGCCGCGCTCGGTCCGGTCTGGTCCACCGCCGCGCAGGAGTCGTTACTGCGCGACCGGCTCGCCGAGGAGCCGGTCGGTGCCACCGGGCTGACGGCCGTGCGCGGCAACGCCACGACGCTGCGCCCTCTGTCCGCAGCCCAGCTGCTCGACGCGACCCGGTCTGCGCTGGCTGATCCCGCGGTCGACGGGAGCTTCGGTGGCGTCCGGTCCGGGCTGCGGCTGACGACCGACCTCCCGCTGCTCGGCGACAGCAACGTCACCCCTGTCGCCGTGGCGAGGCTGGCCTGGCGGGAGGGGCAGTGCGCGCTGCTGCGCTTCACCGAGGGGCGCTGCCCCGAGGCGCCCGGCGAGGTCGTGGTGAGCGCCCGCGCCGCCAGCAGCCAGGGCCTCGGTCTCGGCCCGTTGCGGGTGCGCCTCGTCGGCGGGCCGGCGGTGTCGCCGCCGCGGGTCGTCGGTCTCTACGAGCCGATCAACCCTGACGACCCGGCGTGGTTCTCGGTCGACTACTTCGACGCGGGGCCGCGTCCCGGTGACGCGGCGCCACCCAAGGTGGACACCGTCTTCGCGTCGCGGGCCAGCTTCGACGTCATCGCCCCGGCCGGCCTCACGGCCAGCGCGGAGCGCGCCCTGCTGCCCGACACCGTCCAGCTCGGGAGCGCCGCCGCGCTGCGCGCCGACGTCCTCGCGCTCGTGCGCGCGCGCGGCGGCTCGGGCCAGGCCGTCACGACCACGCTGCCCGAGCTGCTGCTGTCCGTCCGTGACGAGCAGGACGAGGTCCGCACCGGCGCGCTGGTCGTGGCGGCTCAGCTGCTGCTGCTCGCGGCGGCCGTCCTGCAGCTGGTCCTCGCTGGCGCGACCGAGGACCGCGCGGGCGAGGTGGCGCTGGCGCGGCTGCGTGGCGCGGGACCGGGACGGACGGCGGCGACCGGGCTGCTCGAGCCGCTGCTCCTGCTGCTGATCGCCGCACCCGCGGGGCTGCTGCTCGCGCTCGGGGCAGGTCAGCTGCTCGTCAGCGGGGCGTTGCGTGACGGCACCAGGGTCACGCTCACCCCTGCTGTGCTGGGAGCGGTCGTCGTCGCCGTCCTCGCCGGTGCCGCCGCCGCCGCTGTGGCCGGTCGACGGGTGCTCACCGCGCCGGTCCTCACGGTGCTGAGGCAGGAGGGCGGGCGTCCGGGCGGGGCGCGGGGCGCCGCGGCGGAGGCCGTCGTCGTCGCGCTCGCCGGTGCCGCCACCTACCAGCTGCTGTCCGAGCCGGATGCCGGTGGGTTGGCGCTGCTCGCCCCGGCCCTGCTCGCTCTCGCGGTCGGCCTCGTCGGCGTCCGGCTGGTGCCGCTGCTGGCCCGGCTGCTGGTCCGCCGGACCCGTCACGCCCCACGGACGGCCACCTTCCTCGCGGTGCGCCAGGTCGCTCGGCGTCCGCAGCTGCTGCGGGTCGTCGTGCTGCTGGCCGTCGCGGTGGCGCTCGCGGTCTTCGCGGTGGACGGGTGGCGGGTGGCGGGGGACAACCGCCAGCTGCGCGCGGCTCAGGAGGTCGGCGCCCCCACGGTGCTGCGACTCGCGCCGGTCGCGGTGCCCGAGCTCATCGCCGCGGTGCAGGCCGTCGACCCGGTGGGCCGCACCGCGCTGGCGGCGATCGAGAGCGTCCCGGGCGGGCAGAGCGCCTACGACCGGCTGCTTGCCGTCGACACCACCCGCCTCGCTGCCGTGAGCGCCTGGTCCACCACCTGGACCGGTCTGGACGCCGACGCCCAGTCCGCCGTCCTTCGACCCCAGGGGATCGCACCGGTGCGCGTGCAGGGCCGCCGGCTCGAGCTCGACGTCGCCGCGGCGCTGTCGGTCGCCGAGGAGCCTGCGCGGCTGGCGGTCGAGGTGCGGTCCGGCGGGGTGGACCGGGTCGTGGAGCTCGGAGTGCTGAGGCCGGGCGCCGCCACCTACGCCGCCGACCTGCCACCGGAGTGCGCCGACGGTTGTCCCGTGCGCCGCTTCCGGCTCGACCGCTCGAGCTCGGGGCGCGTCGCCGGTGAGGTGGTGATCTCGGCGGTGCGGGTCGACGGTCGCGGCGCCGACGTCCCTCTCACGTCGGCGACGGCCTGGCGCGGGATCCGCGTGGAGCTGTTCGACCCGTCCACCGTGGTGCAGCCGCGCACCACCGCCGGACCGCAGGGCCTGCGGGTCGCCTTCGACTCCCGCACCAGCTCGGCACCGATCGCCTGGACCACCACCGACGTGCCCGAGGCCCTTCCGGTGCTGGTCGGGCCGGACGTGCGCCTCAACGCCTACGGCGGTGACGAGAGCCGGGCGCTCGGCATCGCACCCGACGGCGCGCTGGTCCTGCTCGACCCGCAGCAGACCGCGAAGGTGCTGCCCCGCACCGGGCTGTCGGGGGCGCTCGCCGACCTGTCCGTCCTCGACCGCCTCTCCCGGCTCACGTCCCCGGTGGGGGAGCCGCAGGTCTGGCTGGCCGCGGGTGCCGACGTCCCCGCGGTCACGGCCGCGCTCGAGGGCGAGGGGTTGTCCGTCGCCTCGGTCGAGTCGCTCGCCGAGCGCCACCGCCAGCTCGACCAGGAGGGCCCGGCTCTCGCGCTCCTGCTCTTCCTCGTGGCGGCCGCCGCCGCACTGGTGCTGTCGGTCGTCGCGGTCAGCGCGGTCCTGCACGACGCCGGTCGTGGCCGCGCCACCGAGCTGGCGTCCCTCCGCGTCCTGGGTGTGGGCAGGAGGGAGCTCGTGCGGGCCAGCGTGCGCGAGCAGGTGGCGCTGCTCGGCGTGGGGCTCGTCCTCGGCGCTGTCGCGGGAGCGGTAGCCGTGCAGGTCGCGCTGCCTCGACTGCCCGTCGCCGCCGAGGCGTCCGGGCTGGCCCCGGCGGTGCTCGACCCGGCCTGGCCGCTGCTCGGCGCGCTGCTGGCCGGCACCGCCCTGGTCGTCGTGATCGTGGCCGTTGTCAGTGCGCGGCTCGTGGTCCGCTCCGCCGGCCTGGGCAGGCGCGCGTGACCGCCGTCCACTGCGAGGGGCTCGTCCACATCTACCGCCGCGAGGGCGAGGACGTCGTCGCCGTACGCGGTGTCGACCTCGACGTCGACAGCGGGGAGCAGGTCGCCCTGCTCGGGCCGTCAGGCTCCGGGAAGTCGACTCTGCTCTCGATGCTGGGCGGGCTGCTGCGCCCCTCGGCCGGACGGCTGCGCGTCGGCGAGCTCGACCTCGCGCGCGCCACCGAGCGCGAGCTGCGCAGGATGCGCGGGAGCACCGTCGGGCTCGTCCTGCAGGGCGCGTCCCGCAACGTGCTGCCCTACGGCACCGTCGCTGACAACGTCCGCTTCGCCCAGCGCGGCACCCGTCGCCGCGACGCGCTCGACCCGCAGGCGCTGCTCGACGCGCTGGGCACGGGCGAGCTCCACGACGCCCCCGTCGCGCGGCTGTCGGCGGGGGAGCTGCAGCGGGTCGCGCTGGCGGTCGCGCAGTCGACCCGCCCGGGGTTGCTGCTCGCCGACGAGCCCACCTCTCAGCTCGACACCGCCGCGCGCGACCAGGTGCTGCAGGTGCTCGAGCGGGTCGGCAGCGAGTTCGGCACGACCGTCGTCGTCGTCACCCACGACGCCGAGGTGGGCCTGGCCCTGGGGCGCACGGTGACGATGCGCGACGGGCGGGTCGGTGCGGAGGGGCGGCGCGGCGAGGACTTCGCGGTCGTCGGTCGCGACGGCTCGGTGCACCTGCCCGAGGACCTGCTCGAGGCGTGGCCGCCCGGCACCCTGGTGAAGGTCGCCCGCGACGGTGACGAGGCGCTGCGGCTGACCCGGGAGGACCCGTCGTGACGCTGACCGTTGCGGGGGTCTCGGCCGGGTGGGGCGGCGGCGCCGTCCTGCACGACATCTCCTTCCACCTCGAGCCCGGCCAGCTGCTGGCGGTCACGGGTGCCTCGGGCGCCGGCAAGACGACGCTGCTGTGGGCCCTCGCCGGCGCGCTGCCGACCTCGGCCGGTGAGGTGCTGCGCGGTGGCACTCGGGTCCGCGCCGGTGACGAAGCCCAGCTGCGCGAGGTCGGCCTGACGCTCCAGGGCCTCGGCCTGGTCGCGGTCCTCACCGCGGCCGAGAACGTCGAGCTGCTCCTGCAGGCCCGCGGGGTGGCCCGCCGCGAGGTCGGGCCGCGCGCCCTGGAGGCCCTGGCCCGCGTCGGCCTCGGCGAGCTCGGCGACCGGCCGGTCGAGGAGATGTCGGGCGGTCAGCAGCAGCGGGTCGCGGTCGCCCGGGCGCTCGTCACCGCGAGCCCCGTCGTGCTCGCCGACGAGCCGACCTCCGAGCTCGACAGCACGACGCGCGACCTCGTCGTACGCGCCTTGAGGGCCGAGGCTGACCGGGGCGCGGTCGTCGTGCTCGCGACGCACGACCCCGACGTCACGGAGCAGTGCGACCTGGAGCTGCACCTGGTCGACGGTCGCGTCGCGTCATGACCGCACGCACGCCGTAGACCGCGATCGCGGCGTAGGCCCAGCCGATGAGCACGTCCACGACGTAGTGCTCGCCGCCGTAAACCAGCGTCCACGCCATGAGAGCGCTGTAGGCGACGAGGACGCCACGCAGCCAGCGGTTGATGACTGGCCAGCAGAACAGCAGCAGCAGCATCGGGATCGCGGCGTGCAGCGACGGGATCGCGGCGACCGGGTTGCTGTAGGCCTCGCCGCGCTGGATCGCGGAGTTGACCGTGTGGCCGCCGACGGCGCGAAGCGTCTCCGGCGCGATGCGGGCGATGCCCGGCGCGAGCTCGCCGTTGAGCGAGGCCATCCAGGGCGGCGCCGCGGGGTAGACGGTGTAGGTCACGAGGGTGATCGCGGTCAGCGTCACGAGCGAGGCGAGGTAGCGGCGGAACAGCGAGTAGCGCAGCGCCCAGAGCGCGACCGCGAGGGCCAGGGACACCAGGAAGTGGGAGAAGTAGGTGACGAACGCGACCACGTCGTACCACTGCACCTGGCCCGCGTCGTAGTACCGCTCCTGCAGCCACTCCGTCGGGACCGTCCCGAAGAACAGCGCGCGGTCGGCCTCGATCGGCTCGGTGAGGTGGGCCCTTGCCGTCTTCTCCGGGAAGAAGACCGACGAGCGGTAGGAGGGCAGGTCGAACAGCGTGCCGCCGACCTCGTTGGCGAAGCCGCGCAGCAGGTCGTAGGCGAACAGCACCGCGATCAGCGGCGCCCAGTCGCGCCAGACGACGCGCCGCCACAGCCGCCAGTCGCCGCCGCAGGCCGCCAGCAGCAGCAGCAGGACCCAGCCGGTGACGACCTCGCGACCGGTCGGGAAGCCGAAGACGGCACCGACCGCAGCGAAGACGACGAGTACGCCGAGGAGCCACCGCCGCCGCCGAGCCCTCGCCTGCGGGCCACCGACCCGCCACGGCGACTCGACGCGACCGTGCTCCACGGCGTCCTCGACCAGGGGGTCCAGGGTGCCGGTCATCCCGACGAGCCTACGTTCCCGGGGCGTGCGGACCCGCGTAGAGTGCGTGCCATGCAGATCACGGGGCAGCTGCTCCTTCCCGGGCCGCGCTGAGCAGGCACGACCTCAGCGCGGCGCCCCCGTGGCCCTCACCGACGAGGTGGCCGGGGGCTTTCTCATGTCCGGGACCAGCAGGCAGGAAGAGCAGATGAGCGACACGAGCACCGAGACCGGCCCCGCAGAGCCGGCCGGCTACGACCCGCACGCTGTCCAGGACCGCTGGCTGCCGGTCTGGGACCGCCTCGACCTCCACCGCGCGGGGCGCCGGGCCGGGGCCGAGAAGAAGTACGTCCTCGACATGTTCCCCTACCCCAGCGGAGACCTGCACATGGGTCATGCCGAGGCCTGGGGGATCGCCGACGTCGTCGCGCGCTCGTGGATGCGCCGCGGCTACGACGTGCTGCACCCGGTCGGCTGGGACTCCTTCGGGCTGCCCGCGGAGAACGCCGCGATCAAGCGCGGTGAGCACCCCGCGACCTACACCTACGGCAACATCGAGGTCCAGGCCGACAGCTTCCGGCGCTACGCCGTGAGCTTCGACTGGTCGACCCGGCTGCACACCAGCGACCCGGAGTTCTACCGCTGGACGCAGTGGCTGTTCCTGCTCTTCCGCGAGCGCGGCCTGGCCTACCGCAAGAACAGCGCCGTCAACTGGTGCCCGCAGGACCAGACCGTGCTGGCCAACGAGCAGGTCGTCGGGGGCAGGTGCGAGCGCTGCGGCGCCGAGGTCACCAAGCGCGAGCTGACCCAGTGGTACTTCAAGATCACGGAGTACGCCGACCGCCTGCTCGACGACATGGCGTCCCTGGAGGGCCAGTGGCCCGACCGGGTGCTGCTCATGCAGAAGAACTGGATCGGTCGCTCCACCGGCGCCCACGTCGACTTCTCCGTCGCGGGGCGCACGGTCACCGTCTTCACGACCCGGCCGGACACGCTCTACGGCGCGACCTTCTTCGTCGTCGCCGCGGACGCTCCTCTGGCTGACGAGCTGTGCGCGCCGTCGCAGCGCGAGGCCTTCGAGGCCTACCGCGCCGACGTCCGCAAGCTCAGCGACATCGACCGGCAGTCCACCGACCGGCCCAAGACCGGTGTGCCGCTGGGCGTCACCGCGGTCAACCCGCTCAACGGCGAGGAGCTGCCGGTCTTCGCGGCCGACTACGTCCTGGCCCACTACGGCACCGGCGCGATCATGGCCGTGCCCGCCCACGACCAGCGAGACCTCGACTTCGCGCGCGCCTTCGACCTGCCGGTGCGGGTCGTCGTCGACACCGGCGAGGCCGACCCGGCCGAGACCGGGGTGGCGACGACCGGCGACGGCGTGCTGGTCAACAGCGGCCCGCTCGACGGGCTGCCCAAGGCCGACGCGATCGCCCGCGCGATCGAGGTGCTGGGGGAGCGGGGCACGGGCAGCGAGGCCGTCACCTACCGGCTGCGCGACTGGCTGCTGTCGCGCCAGCGCTTCTGGGGCACCCCGATCCCGATCGTGCACTGCGCGGCCTGCGGTGAGGTGGCTGTCCCCGACGACCAGCTGCCGGTGCGGCTGCCCGACGACATGAAGGGCGAGGACCTCAAGCCCGCCGGCACGTCGCCGCTCGGCGGCAACGAGGCATGGGTCGCCACGACCTGCCCGACCTGCGGCGGTCCCGCGTCGCGCGACACCGACACGATGGACACCTTCGTCGACTCGAGCTGGTACTTCCTGCGCTACTGCTCGCCGCACTACGAGGACGGACCCTTCGACCCCGAGGCCGTGCGCGCCTGGGCGCCGGTGACCCAGTACGTCGGCGGTGTCGAGCACGCGATCCTGCACCTGCTCTACAGCCGCTTCTTCACCAAGGTCCTGCACGACATGGGGATGCTCGACTTCACCGAGCCCTTCACGGCCCTGATGAACCAGGGCCAGGTCATCAACCAGGGCAAGGCCATGAGCAAGTCGCTGGGCAACGGCGTCGACCTCGGCGGTCAGCTCGCGCAGTTCGGCGTCGACGCGGTGCGCCTGACGATCGTCGGCGCCGGCCCGCCCGAGGACGACATCGACTGGGCCGACGTCTCGCCCGGCTCGACGCTGAAGTGGCTCGGTCGCGTCATGCGCCTCGCGCACGACGTCGCCGCGCTGACCGGTGACGGTCGCGAGGAGTCGGTCGACAAGGCCGTCGCGAAGGCCGTCGACGAGGTCACCCGCCTCATCGACGGGCAGCGGCTCAACGTCGCCATTGCCCGCTTCCACGAGCTGGTGAGCGCCCTGCGCAAGGCCGCCGACGGCTCGGCCCCGCCCGCGGGGTCGCTGCGCGACGGCGCGCACGCGCTGGCCGTCATGCTCAGCTGCTACGCGCCCTACACGGCCGAGGAGGTCTGGTCGGTCCTCGGCCACGACGTCGAGGCCGGCGACTCGGTGCACGACAGCAGCTGGCCGACGGTCGACCCCGCGCTGCTCGTCGACGACACGGTGACCTGCGTCGTGCAGGTCGCGGGCAAGGTCCGCGACCGCCTCGAGGTGCCGCCCGGCATCGGCGAGGACGAGCTGCGGGAGCTGGCGCTCGCGACCGACGGTGTCGTGCGGGCTCTCGACGGCAGGGGCATCCGCACCGTCGTCGTGCGCGCGCCGCGCCTGGTCAACGTCGTACCCGCCTGAGCTGCGCACCGCTAGGGTCCGACGCCATGAGCCGCTCCGTCGCCGTCGTCACCGACAGCACGGCCTACCTGCCCGACGGGCTGGCGGCCGAGCACGGCATCGGGGTCGTGCCGCTGCACGTGGTGCTCGGCGGCCGCACAGGTGTGGAGGGCGTCGACGTGACGCCCGACCAGGTCGCAGCCGCGCTGGTGGAGAAGCGCACCGAGGTGTCGACGTCGCGGCCGACCCCGGCGGAGTTCGCTGCGGCCTACCGCAGCGCCGGGGCGCCGCAAGTGGTGTCGGTGCACCTGTCGTCGGAGCTGTCCGGCACCTGCGACGCCGCCCGGCTGGCGGGGGAGGAGGTGGCCGCGGAGGGCATCGAGGTCACCGTCGTCGACAGCCGCACCCTGGTGATGGGTCTCGGCTTCGCGGTGCTCGCCGCTGCCCAGGCCGCCGCCGGTGGGGCCGCAGCCGCCCAGGTCGCCGCCCGCGCCCGGGAGGTCGCGGAGCGCACGACGACGCTGTTCCTCGTCGACACCCTCGAGCACCTTCGCAAGGGCGGCCGCATCGGTGCGGCCAGCGCGCTGGTGGGGGCCGCGCTCGCGGTCAAGCCGATCCTGCAGGTCAAGGACGGCGTCATCGGACCGCTCGAGAAGGTCCGCACCGCGTCGAAGGCGCTCGCGCGGCTGCAGGAGCTCGCCGTCGAGGCGGCCCGTGACGGCGACGTCGACGTGGCGGTCCAGCACCTGGGCGCCGACGACCGGGCGGCGCTGCTGGCCGAGGACCTGCGTACCCACCTGCCCCGTATCAAGACGATGCTGCTGTCCGAGATCGGTGCGGTGGTCGGCGCGCACACCGGCCCCGGGCTGCTCGGGGTCGTCGTCTCGCGCCGGTGATGCTGCTCGCGGCGGCACTGGCCGTCGGCTACCTGGTGGGGTCGGTCTCGCCCGCCGTCCTGGTCGCCCGCGCCAAGGGGGTCGACCTGCGGGCGGTCGGCTCCGGCAACCCGGGCGCCAGCAACGCGGGACGTGCTCTTGGTCGTCGTACCGGCGTCCTCGTCGCCGTGCTCGACGTGGCCAAGGGCGCGGTGCCCGCGGCCGCCTTCGGTGCCCTCGAGCACGAGGCCGGGCTCGTCGCCGGGCTGGCTGCGGTGCTCGGCCACGTCAGCTCGCCCTTCCTGCGCGGCAAAGGTGGCAAGGGCGTCGCGACCGCGGCCGGGGCGATCCTCGGCTCGCACCCGCTGTGGTTGCCGGTGGTGCTGCTGACCTGGGTCGTGGTCATCGGGGTCTCGCGCTGGATCGCCCTCGCGTCGGTGTGCGCGTCGCTCGCCGCGCTGGTCGTGTCCCTCGTCGCCGGCGAGGACCGCTGGTGGGCCGGGCTGCTCGCCGCGGTCGTGCTGGTGCGCCACAGGGACAACCTCGCGCGAAGGTGGCGTCGCACCGACTAGGTTCTGCGCGTGGACAGGGTCTGGCCCAAGCTGGGTGACGTACTGCTGGTGCTCCTCGCCGTCGTGGTGGGGGCCGCGGCCGTGGCGGTGAGCCTCGGCTATGGCCTGCGCGACGCGCCCGCGACCGCCGACTCGCTCGCACCGGTGCCGTCGGCGTCGCCCGACATGACCGAGCAGGTGCAGGCACTCTTCTTCGGCGGCTCGGTCGTCGCCGGTGCGTCGCGGACGCCCGGCACTCCGACCTTCGCGGAGGTCGCCGCGGTCCAGCTCGGCTGGCGCGCCGAGGTCGACGGCCGGCAGAGCGCCGGCCTCACCGTCGGTGGCCCGCGCCGGCTCACCGAGCTGCTGCCGGCCGACCTCGACGAGCCGAAGCCCGACGTCGTCGTCGTGCAGGGCGGCGAGTCCGACACCGCCGCCACCCCCGCCGAGGTCCGCGCCGCCGTGGCCGAGCTCGCCGCGACGCTGCGCGAGTCCTACGGCCTCGCGACCCGGCTCGTCCTCGTCGGTCCCTACTCGCCCGTCGCCGAGCCCTCCGACGAGATCGTCGCCGTCCGCGACGCGATGCGCACCGCCGCCAAGGCCGCCAGCCTGCACTTCTTCGACCCGCTCGAGTCGGCCTGGGTCTCGGCCTCCGACCCCGCCGGCCTCGTCGACGGCGGCACCCGGCTGCCCACCTCGGACGGCCACCTCAAGATCGGCCGCCTGCTCGCCGCCTCGCTCGAGACGCTGAAGGTCGTCCCGTCCGCAGGGTGACGTGGGCACCTGGCGCTCGTCGCGTCAGGCGCTTCCGCGGAAGCGGGCCGTCCACATCACCGGCCGCCCGCGGTGGGTCAGCGTGGTGCTCACGTCAGCATCCGACCGGTCGTGAAGATCGTCGTGAAACAGGTGTCGCAGCGACAGGCGCCTGACCAGCGCTCTCACGCTCTCGCCCCCCGAGGCCACTACACGACGATCTTCACGACCCCAGGTTCCGCGGGCCATCGCCGCGGCGCCGCTGCCGGGTTCGCGGTCCGTCCACAGGCTGATGGCAGCGTCCACAGGCAGGGGTACGCCGGGCCCGCGGGGCGTCGCGCGCTCCTAGCGTGCGTGCGGTGCGCCGCCGCCCGGACCCTGCCGTCGTCGAGCTCGCCACCGCTCGGCTGGCGTTGGTGCTCGGCGGGTCTGCTGGTGTGCCCGCACTGGGGGGCTGGGTGCCGCCGCCGCTCGACGAGGCGCCGACCCTGGTTCTTCCCCCGGCACTCGAGCCGGCAGCGCCGGTGGTGTCCCACCCCACGCCAGGACCGCTGCCCGACCCGGTGCCGGATCCCGATGCGATGCCGGTGCCCGACGCGTTGCGAGTGCCGATGCCCGAGGTGGTGCGAGAGCGCGAGCCGCTGTCGCAGCCATCGCCATCGCCATCGCCATCGCCAAAGCCGGAGCCGGAGCCGTCGCCGAGGGGCGGTGCGCCGCTGCCCGGGCCCGGGTGGCGGGGGCTGCTGCCGAGGTCGGTGGTCGGCGGGCGGGTCGACCCGGGGCGGTCCGGGGTCCTCGCGCTCGTCGCGGTCGCCGTGGTCGCAGCGCTGGTCGCGGGTGGGGTGCTGCTGCGGGGTCGGCCGCAGGAGGTGAGCGCCCCGACGGTGCTGGCCTCGGGCGGCCCGCTGCCCGGTGCGAGCGCGGCGGCGGACGGACAGGTCGTCGTGGCAGTGGCGGGCAAGGTGCGCAAGCCCGGGATCGTGCGGCTGCCGGCCGGGTCGCGGGTCGACGACGCGGTGCGGGCGGCGGGCGGTCTTGCTCCGGGCGCGTCCCCGGGGCTGCTCAACCTGGCCCGGCGGCTTGTCGACGGCGAGCAGGTCCTCGTCGGGGTCGAAGCGGCGCCGGGCGGGCCGGGTGCTCCGGCCGCAGGCGGGCTGCTCGACCTCAACACTGCGACGGCCGAGCAGCTCGACGACCTGCCCGGGGTCGGTCCGGTGCTGGCCGAGAGGATCGTCGACTGGCGCACCGAGCACGGTCGCTTCGCGAGCGTCGACCAGCTGCGTGAGGTCAGCGGGATCGGGGAGTCGAAGTACGCCTCGATGAAGTCGAAGGTCCGCGTGTGAGCGGGGATGCCACGCCCGACCGCGCTGACTTCCGGCTGGCGGTGCCAGCATTGGCCGCGTGGGTGGTGGCGTGGACCGGGCGGTGGCTGCCGGTCGCCCTGCTCGTCGGCGTCGCGCTGGTCCTGGCAGGGGTGGCGGCGACGATGCTCGTGCGTCGACGCGGCAGCGCGGTGCTCGCGGGGGTGCTGGTCTGCTCGGCGGCGGCCGCGCTCGCGACGTCGGCGCGGCTCGCCGGGCGAGACGTCGAGCCGGTTGCCGACGCGGCCCGTCGCGAGGCCGCCGTCGTCGTCGAGGCGGTCGTCACCGACGACCCGCGCCGGGCGCAGTCGGTCGCTCCCGGTCCGGGTCGGGAGCTGGTGGTGACGCGGGTGCGGGTGGAGTCGCTGCGCACCGGCGGACGCGAGCACCGGCTGCGGGTGCCGGTCGTCGTGCTGTCGTCGGACCCGGCCTGGCTCGCGCTGCTGCCGTCGCAGCGGGTCGGTGTCGAGGGGCGGCTGCGACCGGCGGAGCACGGTGACGACGTCGCCGCGGTCCTGAGCGGCCGCGGCCCGCCGGAGGTGCTGTCCGACCCGTCGGCGCTGCAGCGCGCGGCCGGCCGGCTGCGGCAGGGCCTGCGTGACGCGGTCGCCCCGCTGCCCGACGCCGAGGCCGGTCTGCTGCCCGGGCTCGTTGTCGGCGACACCAGCCGGCTCGACCCGCAGCTGCGCGAGGACTTCCGCACCACCGGCCTCACCCACCTCACGGCTGTGTCCGGCACCAACGTCGCGATCCTGTGCGGGGCGGTGCTGCTGCTCGCCCGCCGGCTGGGGGCGGGGATCCGCGGGGCACCGGTGCTAGCGGGGATCGCGCTGGCGGGCTTCGTCGTACTCGCTCGTCCATCGCCCTCGGTGCTGCGCGCCGCCGTCATGGGGGCGGTTGCGCTGGTGGCGCTCGGCACCGGGGGACGTCGCGCGGCGGTGCCGGCGCTGGCCGCCGCGACGCTCGGGCTGGTGCTGCTCGACCCCGACCTCGCGGCGACGCCCGGCTTCGCGCTGTCGGTGCTCGCGACCGCGGGGCTGCTGCTGCTCGCACCCGGCTGGCGCGACGCGATGACCCGTCGGGTGCCGCGCTGGCTCGCCGAGGCGGTCGCGGTGCCGGCCGCGGCGCAGGTCGCGTGCGGTCCCGTCGTGGTCGCGATCTCCGGGCAGCTCGGGCTGCTGTCGGTGCCGGCCAACCTGCTTGCGATCCCCGCCGTCGCGCCAGCGACGGTGCTCGGCGTGCTCGCCGCCGTTGTCGCCCCGGTCTGGCTCCCACTGGCCCAGGTGGTCGCGTGGGTGGGCTACCTGCCGGTGGCGTGGCTGGTGCGGATCGCGCGGGCAGGGGCAGCGGTGCCCGGTGCCGGGGTCGGCTGGCCCGACGGGCTCGAGGGCGCGGGCCTGCTCGCCGGGGCGACGCTGCTCGGCTGGCTCGCGGTGCGCCAGCGGGTGCTGCGCAGGGTCCTGGCTGCCGGGGTCGCCGGGTCGCTGGTCACCGGTCTCGGGCTCGCCGCGGTCGCGCCCGCGTGGCCGCCTCGCGACTGGGTGCTGGCGGTCTGCGACGTCGGACAGGGCGACATGACGGTGGTCCGCGGCGGGCTGGTCATCGACGCCGGGCCCGACCCCGCGGCGGCCGACCGCTGCCTTGACCAGCTCGGCGTCGACCGGGTGCCGCTGGTCGTACTCACCCACCAGCACGCCGACCACGTGCTCGGGCTGCCCGGGGTGCTGCGCCGCCCGGTCGGGCTGGTCGAGGTGGGCCCGCTCGCCGAGCCGGAGGCCCAGCACGAGCAGGTCCTCGCCTGGGCGCGCGCGGCCGGGGTCCCGGTCGCCCAGGCGGGGCTGGGGGAGCAGCGAGCGATCGGCGAGGTCGCGTGGACGGTGCTGGCGCCGGGCCGGCGCTACCGCGGGACCCGCTCCGACCCCAACAACAGCTCGCTCGTCCTGCGGCTGCGCGCCCCCGGCCTGACCGCGCTGCTCACCGGCGACGTCGAGCCCGAGGCGCAGGCCGACCTCGTCGAGGCCGGCGTCGAACCGGTCGACGTCCTCAAGGTCCCCCACCACGGCAGCGACCACCAGGACCCTGCCCTGGTCGCCGAGGCCCGCCCTCGGCTGGCCCTGACCTCGGTCGGTGAGGGCAACACCTACGGCCACCCGGCCCGCGACACCCTCGGGCAGCTGCTGGGCCAGGGGGCGCGTTCCTTCCGCACCGACCTCGACGGGTCCGTCGCGGTGGCGGCGCGAGCCGGCGGGATCGTCGCGGTCGGCGCCGACGGGCGGGGGGAGCAGGCCGGGCCGCAGGTGGTGGCCAGGGATGGCCCGGGCCGAGAGCCGTCGTGGCTCGCAGACAGCTCCGTCGTACGCCGGGTCGTTGCCGCCAGGAGGAGGAGTCGTGGGACGATCGCGCGTGCCCCCGAAGCCCGTGCCACCCCTGACGCTGGTCGTCGGCGACGAGGACCTGCTCGTGTCCCGCGCCGTCAGCCGGGTCGTGCGGGCCGCGCGCGCCGCGGAGCCCGACCTCGAGGTGCGCGACCTCGACGCGACGTCGCTCGCGCCCGGCGACCTGTCGGAGCTGCTGAGCCCGTCGCTGTTCGGCGACCGCAAGGCGGTCGTGGTGCGCGGTGCGCAGGACCTCGGCAAGGACGTCGCGGCCGAGCTGACGGCCGTCGCGACCGAGGCCCTCGACGACGTCGTGCTCGTCGTCCACCACGCGGGCGGCGCCAAGGGCAAGGCGCTGCTCACCGCGCTCGCCGCCACCGGCGCGCCGCGGGTCGACGCGCCCAAGGTCACCAAGGCGGGGGAGCGGCGCGACTTCGTGCGGGCCGAGTTGAAGTCCGACGGCCGCCCCGTCGAGGAGGACGCGGTCACCGCGCTGCTCGAGGCGGTCGGCAACGACCTGCGTGAGCTCGCCTCGGCCTGCAGCCAGCTGCTGAGCGACACCGAGGGCACGGTCACCGCCGAGGAGGTCGCCCGCTACCACCGTGGCAAGGCAGAGGCGAGCGGCTTCGCGATCGCCGACCGGGCCGTCGACGGCGACCTCGCGGGTGCGCTCGAGCTGGCCCGCTGGGGGCAGGCGACCGGGCTCGCGCACGTGCTCGTCACGAGCTCGCTCGCCTCGACGCTGCGCGCGATGGCGCAGGTCGCGGCGGCGGGGCGGCAGGTCAACAGCTACCAGCTCGCCTCGCAGCTCGGCATGCCGGCGTGGAAGGTCGAGAAGACCCAGCGACAGGCCCGCGGCTGGCGACCGGAGGGGCTGTCGGACGCGCTGCAGGCGGTCGCGCGGGCCGACGGAGATGTGAAGGGCGGCGCCGCCGACCAGGACTACGCCGTGGAGCGCGCGCTGCTCGCGGTCGTGCAGGCACGAGGGGGAGGACGGTGACGGTGACGGTGGCGTCGACCGAGCAGGAGCCTGGTCAGGAGTCCGAGCAGGCGTCGGGGCAGGACGTCGCGCAGGTGGTCGCGCGCCCGGAGAAGCGGCCGCTCTACCCGAGGCTGCTGCGTCTCAAGAACGTCCACCCCAACGCCTGGCAGCGCGCCGCGCTCGGCGAGGGTGCCTTCGGGGTGGCCGCGCTGCTGTGCCTCGCCGACGTCGCGTCGCTCTGGACGCTGGTCGCGCTGCCGGTCGCGGTCGCCGCGATCGTCAAGGCCCATGACGTCGTCGCCGGCGTCCTGCAGCCGCCCGCCGACAACACCTGACCGGGCCTGGGAACGCCGACGGCGCCGCTCCCCGAGGGGAGCGACGCCGTCTGGAGGCGGGGGGCTAGCTGCCGGAGAGGGCGCTGACCTTCTTCGAGATCGCCGACTTGCGGTTGGCGGCCTGGTTGGCGTGGATGACGCCCTTGCTGGCGGCCTTGTCGAGGGCGCGGTTGGCGCTCTGGGCCAGCGTGGTCGCTGCGGCGACGTCGCCGGAGTCCGCAGCCTCGCGGAACTTGCGCACGGCGGTCTTGAGCGAGCTCTTGACCGACTTGTTGCGCAGGCGCGCCTTCTCGTTGGTCTTGATCCGCTTGATCTGCGACTTGATGTTGGCCACGGTTGGAGCAGTCCTCGTCGATCGGGGTGGGCATGCGGCAGCGTTCGCGCAGCACGCGGTCGTGAGAGGTTAGCAGGACAGTGCCTCGCCGGGTAGCGAGAGCCTCGTCACGACCAGCCCGTCAGCGCCGGGAGCCAGTCTGCCAGGACGTCGGCCTAGGCCGCCTGGAACGCCCGCACCGACGGCATGCCCGGGGGAGGCGGCTGCAAGGAGCGCCAGCGGAACAGCCCGGTGAGCGCCGCGGCGAGCACCGGCACCCGCTCGTCGACGGGCACCCCGGCGCGGGTGAGCAGCGCTGCGGGGAGCGGCCCGCCGTCGAGGGCGACCGACGGCGCGAACGAGAGCAGGTCGAGCACGGGGTCGCCGGCCGCGGCGCTCGGCCAGTCGACGAGGACCGCGCTGCCGTCGGGGCCGACGAGCAGGTTGTCGGCCCGGACGTCGAGGTGGAGCAGGCGGTCGCCCGCGACAGCCTCCCGCCAGCCGGACTCCAGGTCGGCCAGGCCGGCCGCGTGGCGCTGCTCCCACGCGGGGAGCCGGGCGTCGTCGACCAGCAGCGGCCACCGGTCGAGGTCGTCGGCGAGCTGCTCCTCGGCAGCGGGCAGCCCCGGCGGGGCCTGGACGCCGCGCAGCCGGGTGAGCAGGTCGAGCGCGGCGTCGAGCTCGGGGTCGGTCCACGGCGGCCGCGGCGCCCGCCCCTTGACCACGCGGAGGACCAGGACGAACCACGGCGCCTCGTCGACGACGCCGAGCAGCCGGGCGCAGCCGAGCTCCGGCGGCAGCAGGGGCGTGAGGGCGGCCTCGCGGCGGTGCATCTGCGGTGTCAGCGCGTTGACCTCGGCGGAGCCTGCCTTGACGAAGGCCGACCCGCCGCTTCGATGGTGATCATCTCGTGACCCAGTTCACAGTGGTGCAACACTCCCGACATGCGCCGCTCCTACGGTGGCCCGGTGGGTGACCTCTTCGACGGCTACTGGGACCAGGCCGCCGCGGGTGGGGGGCTGCCGAGCGCCTACGACGAGGTCTTCGCGGCCGACGGCGTGCCGCACCCGCCGAGCCAGGCGCTGCACGAGGCGCTGCAGGAGCTGTCCGCCGACGAGCTCGACGGGAAGTCGAGCGCGCTCGCCCGAGCGTTCCGCGACCAGGGCGTCACCTTCAGCCTGTCGGGGGAGGAGCGGCCGTTCCCGCTCGACCTCGTGCCGCGCGTCGTCGACGCGCAGGAGTGGGAGGTCGTCGAGCGGGGCGTGCGCCAGCGGGTGCGGACCCTCGAGATGTTCCTCGCCGACGTCTACGGCCCGCAGCAGGTGCTGCGCGACCGCATCGTGCCGCGGTCGGTGGTCACCAGCAGCAGCGCGCACTGCCGCGCGGCTTACGGCATCGAGCCGGCCAACGGCGTGCGCGTCCACGTCTCCGGTATCGACCTCATCCGCGACGAGGAGGGCCACTTCCGGGTCCTCGAGGACAACCTGCGCACCCCGAGCGGTGTCAGCTACGTCATCGAGAACCGCCGCGCGATGGCCCGGGTCTTCCCCGAGCTCTTCACGACCCACCGGGTCCGGCCCGTCAGCGACTACCCCGCGATGCTGCTGCACGCCCTGCGCGCTGCCGCCCCCGAGGGCGTCGACGCCCCGACCGTCGTCGTGCTCACCCCCGGCGTCTACAACAGCGCCTACTTCGAGCACTCGCTGCTCGCCCGGATGATGGGCGTCGAGCTCGTCGAGGGCCGCGACCTGGTCTGCCGCGACGGCACGGTCTGGATGCGGACGACCGCGGGGGAGCAGCGCGTCGACGTCGTCTACCGCCGCATCGACGACGAGTACCTCGACCCGCTGCACTTCCGTCCGGACTCCCTCGTCGGCTGCCCCGGCATCGTCAACGCCGCGCGCCGCGGTCGCGTGACGCTCGCCAACGCGATCGGCAACGGCGTCGCCGACGACAAGCTGCTCTACACCTACGTCCCCGACCTGGTCCGCTACTACCTCGGTGAGGAGCCGATCCTCGACAACGTGCCGACCCACCGCCTCGAGGACGAGGGGGTCCTGGAGTACGTCGTGGACCGCCTCGACGAGCTCGTCCTCAAGCCGGTGGACGGCTCCGGCGGGAAGGGCCTCGTCATCGGGCCGCAGGCCACCGACGAGGAGCTCGCGACCCTGCGCGCCACGGTGACGCGTGACCCGCGCGGCTGGATCGCGCAGCGCGTCGTACGCCTGTCGACCAGTCCGACGCAGGTCGGCGACCGGCTGGTCCCGCGCCACGTCGACCTGCGGCCCTTCGCCGTCAACGATGGCGAGGACGTGTGGGTCCTGCCCGGTGGCCTGACCCGGGTCGCCCTGCCCGCCGGCTCGCTCGTCGTCAACTCCAGCCAGGGCGGCGGCTCCAAGGACACCTGGGTGCTCGCGGGCGAGGAGGGCGTCGCCGAGGGCGAGCAGACCGCGCCGCTGCTCGAGCACGCGCCCGACGCCGGTGCCCACGTGCTCGACCGCGGGCCCTACCAGGACCAGCAGCAGCAGTGAAGGGGTCCCCGTGCTGAGCCGTGTCGCCGAGTCGCTCTACTGGACCGGGCGCTACGTCGAGCGCGCCGAGGACACCTCGCGCCTGCTCGACGTCCACGTCCACGCGCTGCTCGAGGACCCCTGGGTCGACGAGGCGGCCGCCTGCCGCGACGTCCTGTCGGTCATGGGGGTCGACCTGCCCGAGGGAGTGGTGGACGCCAGGCGTACGACGGAGCGGCTGGCGTTCCGGCGCGGTGACACGTCCTCCATCGTCGGCGCGCTCGCCGCTGCCCGTGAGAACTCCCGCGGTGTGCGCGAGGCGCTGTCGAGCGAGCTGTGGGAGTGCCTCAACGCGACCTACCACTCGCTCGCGGCGCAGGAGGCGGCGGCGAGCCGGCACGGGCCGCACGGCTTCTTCCGCTACGTCCGCGAGCGGGCCGCGGTCTTCGGCGGACTGCTCGACGGCACGATGCCGCGCGACGACGGCTGGCGCTTCCTGGTGCTCGGCCGCTCCCTGGAGCGGGTCGACATGACCGCCCGGATGCTGTGGGCGCGGGCCGGCCGGGCCGGCAGCAGTGGCGGCTGGGTGGGGCTGCTGAAGTCCTGCTCCGCCCACGAGGCCTACCTGCGGACCTACCGCTCCGCGGTCGAGGCGGAGAAGGTCGTGGAGTTCCTCGTGCTCGACCGGCTCTTCCCGCGCTCGGTCTACGCCGCGCTCGCGCAGGCCGAGGCGTGCCTCACCGAGCTCGACCCGAGCGCCGGCCGCAGCGGTTACGAGGACGAGGCGCGCCGGTTGCTCGGACGCGCCCGCACCGACCTCGAGTTCCGGGTCACGAGCGACCTCGTCGACCAGCTGCCCGACCTGCTCGACTCGCTGCAGCAGACCTGCCACGCCGTGGGCGACGCGGTCAGCCGCCGCTACTTCCACCACAACGGCGCCATCAGCTGGGCGGCGGACATTGCATGAGTGACGGCATGAGGGGGCCTGCATGAGCTGGCGACTCGGGATCCGCCACACGACGACCTACACCTACGACACCGAGGTGACCGCGTCCTACAACGAGGCCCGCCTCGTGCCGGTCACCAACCCGTCGCAGGTCGCCATGGACGCCCGCGTGGTCACCGAGCCGCCGACCCGCCAGCAGACCTACTGGGACTACTGGGGCACCCAGGTCACGGTCTTCGACCTCCACGTCCCGCACTCCCAGCTCGAGGTCGTCGCGACGTCGGTCGTCGACACCTCCGCAGAGGTCCCGGTGCCGGACGGGGTCGTCACCTGGGAGGACCTCGCCGACCGCGACCTGCGCGACAAGCACGTCGAGCTGCTCGGGGTCACCGACCGCACCGCGCCCGAGGACGAGATGGTCGAGCTCGCGCGGGCGATCGCCGCGCAGACCACGCCGTACGGCGCTGTCCTCGAGATCGCGGCGCTGGTGCGCCAGCGGGTCGCCTACGTGCCCGGCTCCACGGGGGTGCGCACCAACGCGCACGAGGCGTGGCGGCTCGGCCAGGGCGTCTGCCAGGACATCGCCCACGTCACGCTGTCGATGCTGCGCAGCGTCGGCGTCCCGGCTCGCTACGTGTCGGGATACCTCGCCCCGAAGAAGGACGCCCCGGTCGGTGTGACGGTCCCGGGCGAGAGCCACGCCTGGGTCGAGGCGCACCTCGGCAGCTGGTGGGGCTACGACCCGACCAACGGCATCCCGGCGGGCGAGCGGCACGTCGTGGTGGCCCACGGGCGCGACTACGGCGACGTCACGCCGGTCAAGGGCATCTACTCCGGCGGGGGGTCGCAGTCCATCGCGGTCGCCGTCGAGGTGACCCGGCTCGCGTAGTCCTTAGGATGGGGCGTGCCCACGACCGACCAGCTCAGCATCCGCAACTTCTGCATCATCGCCCACATCGACCACGGCAAGTCGACGCTGGCGGACCGGATGCTCGAGGTGACCGGCGTGGTCGACGCGCGGCAGATGCGGGCGCAGTACCTCGACAAGATGGACATCGAGCGCGAGCGCGGCATCACCATCAAGGCGCAGAACGTCCGGCTGCCGTGGACCGCCGACGACGGCAAGGACTACGTCCTGCACATGATCGACACCCCGGGCCACGTCGACTTCACCTACGAGGTCTCCCGGTCGCTCGCCGCGTGCGAGGGCACCCTGCTGCTGGTCGACGCCGCGCAGGGCATCGAGGCGCAGACGCTGGCCAACCTCTACCTCGCGCTCGAGAACGACCTGCACATCATCCCGGTGCTCAACAAGATCGACCTGCCGGCCGCGCAGCCCGACAAGTACGCCGAGGAGATCGCCAAGATCATCGGCTGCGAGCCCGATGACGTGCTGCGCATCAGCGCGAAGACCGGCCAAGGCGTGCCCGACGTCCTCAACGCGATCGTGCGCGACGTCCCGCCGCCGATGGGCTCGCTCGACGCGCCGGCCAGGGCGATGATCTTCGACTCGGTCTACGACTCCTACCGCGGCGTCATCACCTACGTCCGCGTCGTCGACGGCCAGCTGTCCACCAAGGACCGCGGCCTCATGATGTCGTCGCAGAACGCCCACGAGATCCTCGAGGTCGGTGTGGTCTCGCCGGAGATGAAGGCGACCGACTTCTTGTCCGCCGGCGAGGTCGGCTACGTCATCCCGGGCGTGAAGAACGTCCGCCAGGCCCGCGTCGGCGACACCCTCACCACGGTCCGCAACAGCGCGACCGAGTCGCTCGGCGGCTACCGCGACCCCAAGCCGATGGTCTTCTCCGGCCTCTACCCGGTCGAGGGCAGCGAGTACCCCGCGCTGCGCGAGGCCCTCGACAAGCTGCGCCTCAACGACGCCGCCCTCACCTACGAGCCGGAGACCTCGCTCGCCCTCGGCTTCGGCTTCCGCGTCGGCTTCCTCGGCCTGCTGCACCTCGAGATCGTGCGCGAGCGGCTCGAGCGCGAGGCCGGGCTCGCGCTCATCTCGACCGCCCCCAACGTCGTCTACCGCGTGATCCTCGAGAGCGGCGAGGAGGTCGTCGTCACCAACCCGAGCGACTGGCCCAACACCGGCAAGATCGCGGAGATCCTCGAGCCCGTCGCCAAGGCGATGGTGCTGCTCCCGAGCGACTACGTCGGCACCGTGATGGAGCTGTGCCAGGGCCGCCGCGGTGTCCTGCAGGGCATGGAGTACCTCTCGGAGGACCGCGTCGAGCTGCGCTACCTGCTGCCGATGGGCGAGATCATCTTCGACTTCTTCGACCAGCTGAAGTCGCGCACCAAGGGCTACGCCTCGCTCGACTACGAGCTCTCCGGCGAGCAGGCCTCCGACCTCGTCAAGGTCGACATCCTGCTGCAGGGCGAGCCGGTCGACGCCTTCAGCGCGATCGTCCACAAGGACAAGGCCTTCGCCTACGGCACCTCGATGACCTCGAAGCTGCGCGAGCTCATCCCGCGGCAGAACTTCGAGGTCCCGATCCAGGCCGCCATCGGCGCCCGCGTCATCGCCCGCGAGAACATCCGCGCGATCCGCAAGGACGTCCTCGCCAAGTGCTACGGCGGTGACATCACCCGCAAGCGCAAGCTGCTGGAGAAGCAGAAGGAGGGCAAGAAGCGGATGAAGATGGTCGGCCGCGTCGAGGTCCCCCAGGAGGCGTTCATCGCCGCGCTCTCCACCGGCGAGGAGAAGCCCAAGAGCTGAGTACGCCGGAAAGCCCTCGTCGTCCCGCGCACAGGGGCTGTGGACAGCCGGCCGTTGCGGTCGCAGGATCGTGATGTGCTTGAGGCATGGGAAGAGCTGGACATGACCACGGTCGCCCGTGACACCGGGCTCCCGGCGGAGCTGCTCGTGCTGCTCGAGGAGCTGTCGCTGCGCTACGAGATCCTCGACGGGTCGCTCGTCGTGAACGCCCCGCCGATCTTCGACCACGAGGACTTCGCTGCTGGCCTGCTGGTGCTGCTCCGGCTGGCCAGCCCGCCCGGCATCGCCGTGCTGGGCTCGGGCTACAAGTACTTCTACGACGGCTTGCGCGGCAACACCCGCAACCACACGATGGCCGACATCACGGTCGTGAGCCGCGACCGGGTCGAGCGGGCGGGGACCGTCCACCCACCGCTGCTCGTGGTCGAGGTGCAGTCCCCGGGCACCCAGCGCCGCGACCTCGGGGAGAAGCGCGAGATCTACGAGCGCACCGGTGTCGGGACCTACCTCCTGCTGCACCCCGAGCACCGCACCCTGACGGTGCTCCGGCTCGTGGACGGCACCTACGTCGAGACCCACCACGTGGGCGAGACCGGCGTGGTCCGCCTCACCGAGCCGTTCGCGGTCGAGCTGGACCTCGGCCAGGTCTTCGTCGGCTGACCCGGACCCACGCTCGACCCAGGTCAGGTCTTTCCCGGCTGACCCGGGCGTCCCAGTCCCGGCGAGCGTGGCAGGCTCTGCGGCATGCCGTCGCCCACCGACCTGCCCGCCGCTGACACGCCGCCGGACGACCTCGACCTGCTGCTCGGCGCTGCCATCGAGGCCGCGGCGCGGCTGCTGTCGACCAACGGCGAGTTCTACCCCTTCGCGATCGCCGTCGACGCGAGCGGTGAGCTCGTCGCGCCGGAGATCACGCCGACCGGTGACCACCCGGCCGCCGAGGAGGTCCTCGACCTGCTCGTGGCCGCGCTCCGCGAGGGTGAGGGCCTGCGGGCGACCGTGCTGTGCAGCGACGTCCGGCTGGCCGACCGCGACAGTGACGCGATCCGGCTCGACCTGGAGCCGCGCGAGGGCGACGCCCTCACCGTGCTGGTGCCCTACGTCCCAGGACCCGTGCTCGAGGACCCCTTCGGCGTCCCCGGCACCCGCCGCGTCTTCGCCTGAGCAGGCTCGCCCGGTGGAGGTGTCGGCCGAGGCCCGCTGGCTGCACGATCTCGACGCCAGGCGGGCGTCGAGCCGGGTCGAGATCGCGGGCGGTCTGGCGCTGCGCCACGACACGTTCTGGGCGGCGCACGACCACAACAAGCTGTCGGTGCTCGCGGGTGACGACGGTGCGCTGCTCGCTGACCTGGCCGAGGAGCACCTGGCGGGACTGGCCCACCGCAGGGTCGAGCTGCGCTCAGACTCGGCGGCCCTCGTGGCGGGGCTCGAGGCGGCCGGCTACACCCGCGAGGACACCCTGCTCATGACCCTCGCGGCCCAACCCGCCCGCGACGGTGGTGACGCGGTCGTCGTGGAGCTCGACCTCGGGCAGCGGGTGGCCGCGGCGGTCGACGGCTGGCGCGCGGAGCTGCCGGACGCGGACCCCGAGGTCTGGCAGCAGCTCGGTGGGCGCGCGGTCACGGCGACGGCCGTTGCCCAGACGACCTTCCTCGGCGTCGTCGCGGACGGGCGCGTCGTGGCCCGGGCGGACATCTTCGTCCACGACGGCATCGCGCAGGTCGAGGAGGTCATGACCGACGAGACGCACCGAGGCCGTGGGCTCGCGACCGCCCTCGTCCTCGACGGTGTCGCCCGGGCCCGGGCAGCGGGGGCGACGACGGTGCTGCTCGTGGCCGACGTCGACGACTGGCCGCGGCACCTCTACGAGCGGCTCGGCTTCCGGGACCGCGCGGTCCTGCCCATCCTCAGCCGCGACGTCGCGCCCCCGACCGGCTCAGACTGATCCGCACTGCTTCCAGTCCGCCACCTCGCGCCGAGCGGGCAGGCGTCGCGGGGCGCGGTCCGCGACACGGCGTGCCCAGACTGGAAGCCGATCGGATCGGAAGAACCCGGCCGCGCAGGGCAACGTGGGTTCACCGGTGTAGCAGGTCGTGCGCGTGGCCGATCTCGTTGAGAGACACCACCGAGCGCCGGCCGTCGCGGCCGGC
Organism: Mycobacteriales bacterium; assembly: GCA_030697205.1. Taxonomy (NCBI): domain Bacteria; kingdom Bacillati; phylum Actinomycetota; class Actinomycetes; order Mycobacteriales; species Mycobacteriales bacterium. The sequence goes on along the minus strand of JAUYQP010000037.1, from coordinate 5,972 downwards.
GGCGAAGCGCGACACCGAGCAGTACGCCGGGCCGAACCACAGCGGGCGCGACTGACCGAGGACGTGGCCGCCCCAGGCGTTGATGGAGCCGGCGTGCATGACCAGCACAGCCCGGCCTCCAGGGTGCGCGGCGGCGATGCGCTCGACGGCCGCGACGACCGTCGCCCGGAAGTCGTCAGGGTCGACGCCCGCGACGTAGAGGTCGCCCTTCAGCAGCATTTCCCAACGCGGGTCGCCGGCGGCCCGCAGCTCCTCGACGGGCACGTAGGAGGAGTGGCCGGCGTCGAACTCCGCGAGCCCCGGCTCGACGAGCGGAGCGATTCCGAGGGCGGCCGCGAGCGGTGCGGCGGTCTCGACCGCGCGGCGGGCCGCGGAGGTGTAGACGGCGTCGACGTCGTGGTGGGCGAGCGCACCGACCAGCCGCTCCGCCTGCTCGATCCCGCGGGCCGACAGCCCGGGGTCGGCAGGGGAGCCGTCGTGGGTCGCGTCGACGCGGACGGGCAGGGCATGGCGGACGAGGATCAGCTCCATGCCGCGAGACGCTAGGGGAAGCTGGTGAAGCGCAGCACCCGGTCGTTGTTGTTGCTCGTCATCAGCCACATCGACCCGTCCTTCGGGTTCTGCATGACGGCTCGCACCCGACCGTAGGTGCCGGTGAACATCGACGTGGCGCTCACCACCGAGGCGCCGTAGTTCGTCCGCAGCCGCCAGACCCGCTCGCCGCGCAGCGCCGCGACGTAGAGGCTGTCGCCCTTGATGCCGATGCCCGAGGGCGAGGCCTCCGACGGCGCCGCCTGCCAGACCGGGTCGACGAAGCGCTCGTCACCCGCGCGGCCCTCGACCGTCGGCCAGCCGTAGTTGCTGCCTCCCCGGATGTGGTTGACCTCGTCGAACGTGTTCTGCCCGAGCTCGGAGGCGAAGAGCCGGCGGGAGCGGTCGAAGACCAGTCCCTGCACGTTGCGGTGGCCGAGCGAGAAGACCCGCCCGCTGACGTTGCCGGGAGCCGCGGCACCGGTCTTGGTGACGCGCAGGATCTTGCCGCCCAGGTTGTTGATGTCCTGCGCCCGCGACGACGTGCCGGCATCGCCGGTGCCCGCGTAGAGGAAGCCGTCCGGGCCGAAGACGATGCGCCCGCCGTTGTGGATGGTGGCGCGCGGGATGCCCGTGACGATCGGTCTGGGCCGCGCTGTCGAGCCGCGCTTGATCTGCGCGATCCGGTTGTCGACCGCGGTCGTGTAGTAGACGTAGAGGTAGGGGTTCTGCGCGTAGTCCGCCGCGACGGCGATGCCGAGCAGGCCGCCCTCGCCCTCCCACTTCGCCTCCGTCACGGTGTAGATGTGGCGGGCCGGCTGACCGGGCTTGACCTCCCAGATCCTGCGGGTGTTGCGCTCGGTGAAGACCGCCGTCCCGTCCGGCAGGAAGGCCAGCCCCCACGGGATCGCCTTGCCGGTCGTCACGGTCTGCGGCGCGCTCGCGGCAGCAGCGGGGCCAGGGACCAGCGGCAGGGCCACGGCCAGCGCGGTCATCAGGACGAGAGCGGTACGACGCATGACGGCCTCCGGGTCAGGGGTCCCCTCACCGGACCCTACGTCCGCCAGCCACACTCTGCTCATGCCCAGCGCGCTCCCCGTCGGACTGCCGGTCCCCGCGACCGGCGAGCTGCCGGCGTCGGCGGTGACGTCGCTCGGTCGCGCGCCCTTCGGGATCTACCTGCACGTGCCGTTCTGCCGAACCCGCTGCGGCTACTGCGACTTCAACACCTACACGCCGTCGGAGCTCGGTGGCGGCACCCAGCAGGCGACGTACGTCGAGAGCGTGCTCGCCGAGATCGCCCTGGCGCGGCGGGTGCTCGGCCCGGACGCCCCACCCATCGACACCGTCTTCGTCGGCGGCGGCACCCCGACGCTGCTGCCCGCCGGAGACCTCGTGCGGGTGCTCGACGCGGTCCGCGAGGCCTTCGGCCTGGCCGACGACGCGGAGGTCACCACGGAGGCCAACCCTGACTCCGTCGACCTCGCCGCGCTCGAGCAGCTGCGGGCCGGCGGGTTCACGCGGGTGTCGTTCGGGATGCAGTCCGCGGTGCCGCACGTGCTCGCCGTCCTCGACCGCACCCACACCCCGGGCCGCCCCGCTGCGGCTGTCGCGGAGGCCCGCGCCGCCGGCTTCGAGCAGGTCTCGCTCGACCTCATCTACGGCACGCCCGGCGAGTCGGACGAGGACTGGGCGACCAGCCTGCGCGTCGCGCTTGCGGCCGCGCCGACGCACGTCTCGGCGTACTCCTTGATCGTGGAGGACGGCACCCGGCTCGGTCGGCAGGTCGCCCGCGGCGAGCTGCCGATGCCCGACGACGACGTGCTCGCCGACCGCTACCTCATGGCGGAGAAGGCGCTCGGTGGGCTCGGGTGGTACGAGGTCAGCAACTGGGGCGAGCCCTGTCGCCACAACCTCGGCTACTGGCAGGGCGGCGACTGGTGGGGGCTCGGGCCGGGCGCGCACAGCCACGTCGGCGGGGTGCGGTGGTGGAACGCCAAGCACCCCACGGCCTACGCCGACAGGCTCGCGTCGGCCACCGCGCCCGGAGTGGGGCGCGAGCTGCTCGGCGACGAGGACCGCCGGGTCGAGCGGGTGCTGCTGGAGGTGCGGCTGCGCGCCGGGCTGTCCCACGACGCGCTTCGGCCGGCGGGGCTCGCTGCGGCGGGGCGCTTCGTGGAGGAGGGCCTGCTGGAGGCAGCGGCGCACGGCGCAGGACGAGCAGTGCTCACCCTGCGCGGGCGGCTGCTCGCGGACGCGGTCGTCCGCGAGCTCGTCGATTAGTAGAAGTAGCCGCCGCTGTTGAGGCCGATCCACAGCGCGAGCCCGCCGAGGGTCAGTCCGAAGATGCTCTCGAAGCGCTCGCGGGTGGTCTCGGAGACCATCTGCGACCAGCCGCTGACGAACACTGCGGCGAGGCCGATCCACAGCGCCGCGTCCCACGCCTCCGCGGCGGTCATCGCGATCGCGACGAGGCCGAGACCGAGGGACAGGGCGGCGAGCAGCCGGTCGCTGCTGACGTGGGGGACGTGGGGGGCGTGGACGGCTCGGGCCATGGGGACTCCTGCGCTCGGGGAGACGGGGTGGCGCGGGTCGGGGCGTCACTGGTCACTGTCCGCTCCTGTGACGCAACCGACAAGCACGTTCGCGCACCGATCTGGCGCAGGGCGCGTACCGTAGACGAGCCTGCCGGGTCTCGACTCGGCGCGCCGATAAGCGGACGACCTGTCCGCGCTGGTCGCTGGTGTCGCACTCCCTGGATCGCAGAAGTCAGAGTGCCGCGTCTTCTGCGGCCCCCGACACGCAGCACCGCTAGGAGCCTTGCCCTTTCATGTCCGACCGCTTCCGCACGTCCTCGTCCAGCTCTGCCTCCGCCGGCGGCTCCCGCTCCGGCGGCCCGCGCCGCTCGTCCGGCAGCACCCAGGGCGGGTCCTCCCAGGGCCGCTCCGGCCACCCGCAGGGCCGCGCATCCGGCGGCAGCCGCGGCCGCGGCTCCTCGCGCAACTCGTCCTCCTCGCGTCCCGCCCCGGCCCGCAGCCCGCTCGAGCTCGCGCTCGACGCGGCCGCCGAGGTCGCCGCGCCCGAGGTCGTCCCGACCTTCGCCCAGCTCGGCCTGCCCGAGCGGCTCGTGACGGCGCTGGCCCGTCGCGACCTCAACGCCCCCTTCGCCATCCAGGTCCGCGCGATCCCCGACGCGCTCGCCGGCCGTGACGTCCTCGGCCGCGGCCAGACCGGTTCGGGCAAGACGCTCGCCTTCGGCCTGCCGCTGATGTGCCGCCTCGCCGCTGCGGGCACGCAGCGCACCGGTCGCTTCCCGCGCGCCCTCGTCCTCGTGCCGACCCGTGAGCTCGCGCAGCAGGTCCACGACAACCTCGCGCCGCTCGGCCAGGCCCTCGACCTCAAGATGAACACCGTCTACGGCGGTGCCTCGATGGGTCGCCAGATCGACCAGCTCCGCCGCGGCGTCGACATCGTCATCGCGACGCCCGGTCGCCTGCAGGACCTCATCGACCAGGGCGAGTGCGACCTGTCGCGCATCGAGGTCACCGTCCTCGACGAGGCCGACCACATGGCCGACCTCGGCTTCATGCCGGCGGTCACCGCGCTGCTCGACATGACTCCGCGCGACGGCCAGCGGCTGCTCTTCTCCGCGACGCTCGACCGTGGCGTCGACAAGCTCGTCATGGGCTACCTCACCGACCCGGCCATGCACGCCGTCGCGCCGGCCTCGTCGCCGGTCGACTCCATGGACCACAAGGTCTTCGCGGTCGACCACTCCAGCAAGGTCGACATCGCCACCGAGATCGCCGCCCGCCCGGGCCGCACGCTGTTCTTCGTCCGCACCAAGCACGGCGCGGACCGCCTCGCGATCCAGCTGTCCCGCACCGGCGTCAACGCCGGCGCGATCCACGGCAACCTCACGCAGAACGCCCGCAAGCGCGCGCTCGACGCCTTCACCCGCGGCCAGGCCCGCGTGCTCGTCGCGACCGACGTCGCGGCCCGCGGCATCCACGTCGACGACGTCGACCTGGTCGTCCACTACGACCCGCCGGCAGACCACAAGGACTACCTCCACCGCTCCGGCCGCACGGCCCGCGCGGGCGCCCGTGGCACGGTGCTGTCCTTCATCACCTCCGACCAGGTCCGCGAGCACCAGCAGATGCGCGAGCGGGTCGGCATCGACGTCAACGCCGTCGCCGTCACGACCGGCCACCCGGCCGTGCGCGAGCTCGCCGAGTCCGGCGAGGTCATCGTCGTGCAGCCCGCGCCGGCCTACGCCGCCCGCGGGACCGGCTCGGACCGTCCCCGTGCGTCCTACGGCGACCGCCGCGGCGGAGCTCGCACCGGCAGCAGCACCGCCCGCCCCCGCTCCGCGAGCGGCCGCCCGGCTGCTGGCTCGACGGCGACGTCCCCGAGCGCGCCACGCCCGGCGTCGGCCGCCCCGGCCGGTCGCACCGACCGCCCGACCCGCAACGCGCAGCCGCCGCAGCTCAACGGCTCCACCGGCCGCCCGCGCCGCCCGGCCCGCCCGACCGTCTAGTCCCAGCACGTCACGACCGGCCCGGCCCCGCGCAAGCGGCGCCGGGCCGTCGTGCGTCCGGGGCTCTGGGCACGACCGGCGCAGGCCGCGACCATCCGGGCGTGGCTGTCGAGACGGGGGTCCGCGTGCATCCCGACGTGCTCGCGCTCGTCGAGGAGCTGGGGCTCCGGCACGAGGTCATCGACGGGGCGCTGGTCCTGGACCCGCCCCCGACCCCGCGACACCAGCGAGTCGTGATGCGGTTCCTGACGGCGTTGACCGACAGGGCTCCGGACGGTGTCGAGGTCTTCGGTGGCCTCGGCTTCTTCTACGACGCGGCACTGCCCTCGAGCTACGTCATCCCCGACGTGTCGGTCGTACGGACGTCAGACGTGGACGACGAGGGGACGCACGTGCCCCCGCTGCTCGTCGTCGAGGTGCTCTCACCGAGCACCCGACGCCGTGACCTCGCCGAAAAGCGCGACATCTACGCGGAGTCGGGAGTCGCGTCGTACTGGGTGGTGGATCCGCGGGCACAGACGGTCGTCGTGCACGAGCTGGTCGATGGCCACTACGTCGAGACGGCTCGGGTCGAGGGCGAGCAGGAGCTCGTCGTCGAGCGGCCGCTCCCCATGCGTTGCCACATCTTCTGACCGATCGGGACGCAGGTCCTACGCGCCTAGGCGCTCGCGATGAGTCGCCTGCGAGTCAAAGACCCGCTCATGCCGAGAGTCGGACGTCGGCAGCTGCCGGGTGAGCGGACGGCGCCGTACCTGGCGCTTGAGGATGCCCCGCTTTGACGGACAGGGTTGATCGCTCGTCAGGCTACGGCCTTCAGAGTGGCTGACGTTGGACTCTGCTGCTCGTACTGGATGGGGGTCAGGTAGCCCAGGGTGTGGTGCTTGCGGGTGCCGTTGAACCA
>JAUYQP010000036.1 GCA_030697205.1 Mycobacteriales bacterium | reverse complement strand
CGAGGAGTTCCTCGAGGCCACCAATGACGACCCGACGCCCTACGTCTGGACTGCCACCGCAGAGTCCATTCTCGCCAAGATCGCGCGCGCCCGCGACACCCTCCAACAAGTAGTCAGCTAATCAAGAGACGGACCACTAGCCCGACCGCTCGCCGTGCTCGACGCAGCGGGCGGTCCAGCCGGTGGGCACGACCTGCACGACCATCCGTCGGCGGCAGTGCGCGCAGAAGCGCGGCGGGTCGAGGTCGCGGGCGCGGCGGCACGACTCGTGCCCCTCGGCGGTGAGCTCCTCGCCGCACTGGTCGCACCACGCCACGAGCGGCAGCGCGTAGCCGAGCAGGTCGACTCCCGGCACGGGGGTCCAGTCGAACGACGGCGTCCGGGCGAAACCGGCCCGCTCGTAGAGCCGGTGCGCCGCCGTCATCGTCGGCTGGGTCGACAGGCGTACGACGTGGCAGCCGTCCGCGCGGGCCGCCTCGACCGAGGCGCGCACCAGTGCGTCTCCCGCACCCGAGCGGCGCACGGCCGGGTCGACGACGAGCATCCGGATCACGGCCTCGCCGGTGGTGGAGAGCTCGGCCCACAGCCCGCCCCGGGTCGCGACGGTGACACCCCCGATGACCTGGCCGTCGAGCTCCGCGACGAGCACCGTGGCGGTCTTGGCCCGGCCCTCGACGTCGCGCAGCGACGGCTCGTAGTCGCTGTCGCCGTAGCCCTCCGCGAGGTAGGTGACGGCGGTCAGGTCGGCCAGCCGGTCGTGGTCGGCGGGCTCCAGAAGGCGGACGGTCAGCACGCCGGGATCCTCCCGCACGGACCGGTGCGAACCTCGGGCGCCCCTGCGGGCTCGAAGGGTTGCGGTCATTCCGAGGCCGCAGACCGGAGGACCGACGTGCGCCTGCGCGCAACCCTGCTCGCCCTGCTCGCCGCCCCCGTCGTCGCGCTGCCGGCAACAGCGGACGGCGAGTGCACCGATCCCAAGATCTGCAGCTCCTTCTCGCTGCTGGGCGCACGCTGGCCCGCCGACACCCAGGGGCGCGTGGTCGTCGACTACTGGGTCAACCCCACGACGTGGCACGTCTCGGCCGAGGAGGCGGTCGGGCTCTTCCAGGCCGCGGCGGCGACCTGGGAGGCGGCACACCCACGCCTGGACCTGCGCTACCGCGGCACCGTCGACACGCCGCCCGACCTCGACGACGGGCGCAGCGTCTTCGGCTTCTCGGCGCCGCTCCTGCCGGTCGTCGAGGGGGCACACGCGAGCGTCCGCCAGGTCGACGGCGTGATCCAGGAGGCCGACATCGTCATCAACATCACGGCCGGCGGGACCTGGCAGCAGTGCGAGCAGCGCGACGGCGCGTGCGGTGGCCACGCCGACGAGATCCAGACCCCGGTCGGCTCGACCCACACCTGGATGGGCGAGCTGCAGGGCATCGCCACCCACGAGATCGGGCACGTCCTCGGGCTCGACCACGCCGACGACGGCGACGTCGTCCTCACCATGCACCTGATCAACGACACCGCTGAGGGCATGCGCTACCAGACGCTCGGGCGCGGTGACGTCCGCGGCATCCGTGCCCTCTACCCCTGCCGGGGCTGCCCCGCGCCGAAGGTCTTCGCCCCCTGAGGTCCGCCCCCCTGAACGGCGAGCCCTGGCGGCAGGCGGCTCCGCGCAGCTGGTGCGGCTGCCCGTCGCGCCCGTCGCGCCCGTCGCGCCCGTCGCGGCCCGCGCCGAAGCGGATCACGAGCGCCTCCGCCGCGGCCACCGCCAGGGCCACCAGGCCCAGGACTGCGAGTCCCTCCATGACGTCCTTCTCAGGTCGTGACGCCCACTGTCCGCGGTCGTCGTACCCCTGACCAGTGGCAGGACTGCGACAGACCGCACGTTCTCTGCCACACTGTCGTCATGGTGCTGCAGGACGTGTGCGCGGTCGTGTGTCGCGACGTCGCGCCCTTCGAGCTCGGGGTCGCGTGTGAGGTCTTCGGCCTCGACCGCTCCGACCAGGGGCTGCCCGTCTTCGACTTCGCGGTGGTCGCCGCCGAGGAGCCTCCCCTGCGCGCGATGGGTGGGCTGCTCCTCGACACCCCGCATCGCCTCGACCGGCTCGCGACCGCAGACCTCGTCATCGTGCCGTCCTGGCGCTCGCTGACCGAGCCCCCTCCGGAGGCGCTCGTCGACGCCCTGCGCGCCGTGCTCTCCCGGGGCGGCCGGGTGCTCACGGTCTGCAGCGGCGCCTTCGTCCTCGCCCACGCGGGCCTGCTCGACGGGCTGCGGGCCGCGACCCACTGGCGCTACGCCGCGACGCTCGCCGAGATGTTCCCCGCGATCGACGTCGACCCCGACGTCCTCTACGTCGACGCCGGCCAGATCGTCACGAGCGCAGGCACGGCCGCCGGCATCGACGCCTGCCTGCACATCCTGCGCCAGGAGCACGGCCACGCCGTGGCCAACGCGGTCGCGCGCCGCATGGTCGTCCCGCCGTTCCGTGACGGTGGTCAGCGGCAGTACGTCGAAGCGCCGCTGCCGGTGCTGCGCCACGCAGGGACGGAGGACCTGTCCGGTGTCCTCGACTGGGCTGTCGAGCACCTCGACGAGGCGCTGCCCGTGGAGGTCCTCGCGGCCCAGGCCCACATGAGCCCGCGGACCTTCGCGCGGCGGTTCCGCGAGGCCACGGGGACGACGCCGCACCAGTGGGTCCTCGCGCAGCGGGTCGCCCACGCGCAGCTGCTCCTGGAGGAGGGGCTGCCGGTCGAGCAGGTCGCTCGGCGCTGCGGCTTCGGGAGCGCCGCGACGCTGCGCACCCAGTTCGCTCGCTGGAGGGGCACGTCACCCAGCGCCTACGCGAGAACTTTCCGCTCCGCGGGGTAGGAGGCGCCCATGTTCTTCTTCTTCAGCAACCGCCTCGGCTGCGCCGGCTCGCTCCTGCTGTCCCTCGCCCTGACCGGTCTGCTGCTGCTGGTGCTCCAGGTGCTGTAGGACGAGTCAGTGCGGGACGGTCACCGCGTCGCGCTGGGCCTCGACCTCGGCGCGCACGGGGCAGGAGGTCAGGTGGTCGCCCACGAGCCCGTGGGCCTGCATCAGCGAGTAGACGGTGGTCGGCCCGACGAAGGCGAAACCGGCCTGCTTCAAAGCCTTCGCGAGCGCGACCGAGGCGGGGGTCGTCGCGGGCACGGTGGCCCAGGAGTCATGGGCGGGGCCGGGGATCTCGGCGTAGGACCAGAGCAGCGGGGCGAGGCCTCCGGAGGCCCGCAGCGCCACGGTGGCCCGCGCGTTGGTGACGCACGCCCGCAGCTTTGCCCCGGAGCGGATCAGGCCCGCGTCGAGCAGCAGCGGTGCGAGGTCGCTGTCGTCGTACGCCGCGACGACGTCCGGGTCGAAGCCCGCGAAGGCCTCGCGCAGCGCCTCGCGCTTGCGCAGCACCGTGATCCAGGACAGGCCCGCCTGGAAGCCCTCGAGGCAGACCTTCTCGTAGAGGCCCTGCTCGGTCGTGACCGGTCGGCCCCACTCGGTGTCGTGGTAGCGCTCGTAGAGCGGGTCGCCGTCTCCGAAGCAGCGGCTCACAGCGAGGCGGACAGCCCCTTCAGTGGCATCTGGAGGTCGGCGAGCATGTCGAGGTCCTGGGTGGCGGGGCGGCCCAGGGTGGTGAGGTAGTTGCCGACGATGACGGCGTTGATACCCCCGAGCATGCCGTCCTTGGCGAGGTCGCCGAGGGTGATCTCGCGGCCGCCGGCGAAGCGCAGGATGGTGCGGGGCAGGCAGAGCCGGAAGACCGCGATGGCTTGCAGGGCCTCGGAGGCAGGCAGGACGGGCAGGTCGCCGAAGGGCGTGCCCGGCCGCGGGTTGAGGAAGTTGAGCGGCACCTCGTCGGGCTCGAGCGCGGCGAGCTGCGTCGCGAACTCGGCGCGCTGCTCGAGGGTCTCGCCCATGCCGAGGATGCCGCCGCAGCAGACCTCCATGCCCGCCTCGCGGACCATCGACAGGGTCTCCCAGCGCTCCTCCCAGGTGTGGGTGGTCACGACCTTCGGGAAGTGGGAGCGGGCGGTCTCGAGGTTGTGGTTGTAGCGGTGCACGCCGATGGCGGTGAGCCGGTCGACCTGCTCCTGGGTGAGCATCCCGAGCGAGCAGGCGACCTGGATGTCGACGGCCTCGCGGATCGCGGCGACCCCGGCCTCGACCTGGGCCATGAGCTTGTCGTCCGGGCCGCGGACCGCGGCGACGATGCAGAACTCCGTGGCGCCGGTGGCCCGTGTCTCGACGGCAGCCTTCACCAGCGACGGGATGTCGAGCCAGGCGGCGCGCACGGGGGAGGGGAACAGCCCGCTCTGGCTGCAGAAGTGGCAGTCCTCGGGGCAGCCGCCGGTCTTGAGCGACACGATGCCCTCGACCTCGACCTCCGGGCCGCAGTGGCGCATCCGGACCTCGTGGGCGAGCTCGAGCAGGGCGGGCAGCCGGTCCTCCGGCAGCCGCAGGCACGCGAGCGCCTGCTCCTCGGTCAGCCCCACCCCGCGCTCGAGCACCTGCTCGCGCGCGACCTCCAGAACGTCCAGCAGCAGCTCAGTCACCCGAGGAGTCTCTCAGGTGCCGTGAACGGCCTTGAACACGGCCGGGTCGAACTCCCCGCCGAGCTGGCGACCGATGCCCGCGCGCGCGGTCGCGAGGAACGACGCACGGTCGAGTACGCCGGATCCCTGCGGCATCGCGCCCCCGAGCGGGCGGGCGGCCAGGGTCTCGAGGTCGCGCAGGTTGGTGCGGCAGGCGAGGTCGGGTTCGGCCGGCCAGTCACCGACCACGACGCCGGCGAGGTCGATCCCGCGGTGGGCCAGCGCCTCCAGGGTGAGTGCCGTGCTGTTGAGGGTGCCGAGGCCGGCACCGGCGACCACCAGGACGGGGGCACGCACCGTGCGGGCGACGTCGGCGAGGGTGAGCCCGTCCTCGTCGAAGCGCACGAGCAGCCCCCCGGCCCCCTCGACGAGCACCAGGTCGTGGCGGTCGTGGAGGTCGAGCAGCAGCTGCGTCAGCTCGGCCAGGTCGACCGGCGGTCGTCCGGACAGCCGCGCCGCGGCAGCGGGGGCCAACGGGTCGGGGTAGCGGACCAGCTCGTGCAGCTCGTCGGCGCCGGACAGCCGCTTCACGTCGGCGAGGTCGCCCGGCTCGCCCGCGGCGACCCCGGTCTGGGCCGGCTTGACGACCGCGACGGTCGCACCGCGGTCGAGCGCCAGCGTGGCGAGCGCCGCGGTCACGATCGTCTTGCCGACCCCTGTCCCGGTGCCGGACACGACGACGACTGCCACGGGACCGACCCTATCCGCGGGGTGACGACAGCCACGAGCCGCCTGGTGTTCACCAGGATGCCTCCCGGGGTAGGGCAACTACTCGTACGCCTGGTGCGTCATGAGCAGTACCCGTCAGACCGAGGAGGCCCCCGTGCTCGCAGTTCCCTCGCACACCCCCACCCGTGGCGCTGAGCTCTCTGGAGACGGGGTGCCCTTCGGCATCGCCACATGGTCCGACGAGACCGCCTTCTGGGACGCCGACGCCCGCCGCCGCGACTCCGACGAGGTGGACCTCGGCGCGACCTGGCGCCGACCGGGCTCCGACGACGCCTGGAAGCTCGCGTGGCTGTCCGCCACGGGGGAGCTCTACCGGTGCCGCCTCGCCGGCTACCCGGCCTCCTGCACCGACGTCACCGTGCTGACCACGGTCGCGACCGAGCAGGAGCTCGACGCGCTGCTCGACGGCTGGCGCGACCACCGCTCCGACGAGGACGGCCTCACGTGGCTCGCCTCGCGCCTGACCCCCGTGCCCCGCTCCGCCTAACTAACCAACGGTCGGCGGGGCCGCGTCCTGTATCCGTCAGATACGGGCGAGCGTCAGGCCATCGACTCGTCAGGCTGTGCGCAGTGCCTGGCAGGCGCGGGCGAGCTCCTCCTGGGCCTGGTCGACGGTCTGCTCGCCGGGCGAGGACGACCCGAACCGCTCGCGACCGAGAGCCGACCGCAGCCCGAACACCGCGAAGGTCACCTTGCCGAAGGCCTCGAACCGGCGCGCCGCGTGGGGTCCGGTGAGGTCCGGAGGTTCGCCTGTCCCGGCCTCGAGCCGTTCGGCGAGCGACGCCCGCTGCTCGGCGGTCGCGTGCGGTGCCTTGGACAGCTCGCACGCGGCGGGCAGCGCGGGCGGGGCATCGTCGTCGGCGCTCGTGCAGCCGCTCAGGGCGAGGAGCACGCCGATCCCGACCGCCGCCGTTCTGTGCACGCCGGGCACGCTAGCGCTGCCCGCGCGACTCGGTCGATCCTCCGTGCTCTGGCGCGGAGCCTGACCCGAGACAGCCGAGGAGCGGACCGTGGCGGGCGACTCGGTCGATCGGGGTCGCCAGATCGACCACTCTGACCCGAGACAGCGGCCGCCGCCACGGTGAGGTCAGGCTCGAGGGGCGCGCGTCTCGCACGCACGACGGGTCCTCCTGCGCTCGCTGCGGGCGCGCAGCAGGTCGGACACCGACTCGACCGGCGTCACGAGCCACTCGAGCAGGCTGGCCAGACGTCGCAGCACGGTCACACGCTACGGCCGGCCGGCGTCTCGGTCGATCGGGGTCGTCAGGGCGACCACTCCGGCCCGAGACAGCCGACGGGCAGACGGCCGCTGGGTGTCTCGGTCGATCGGGGTCGTCAGGGCGACCACTCCGGCCCGAGACAGCCGAGGGGCGGGCCGGCGGGCGGGCCGGCGGGCGGGCGCGCGAGGCGGGCGGTCAGGCGGTGGCGACGGCGCGCAGGGCGGTCTCG
>JAUYQP010000035.1 GCA_030697205.1 Mycobacteriales bacterium | reverse complement strand
AGGAGTTCCTCGAGGCCACCAATGACGACCCGACGCCCTACGTCTGGACTGCCACCGCAGAGTCCATTCTCGCCAAGATCGCGCGCGCCCGCGACACCCTCCAACAAGTAGTCAGCTAATCAAGAGACGGACCACTAGTAGGGAGCGACGACCGCCTGCACGGGGGCGATGACGTTCGGGGCGTACTCGGTGAGGACGTTGCGCGGCGCGAGCTGCGGCACGCTGTAGCGCCACTGCTGCCCGTCGACCTCGGTGAGCGGCACGCCAAGGGTCGCGTTGTCGCTGTCGTGGGTGGCGAAGAAGTGGATGCCGTGGGCACCGAAGGCCCCCTGGAACGGCGTCGTGCCGGCCGCGGGGTCGCACACGAGGTCGGCGTACGACGACACCTGCTCGCCGCGCTGCTTCGCCGCTGCGACGTAGCCGTCCTTTACCCGCTGATCGGTGGACGCCTCGCCCGGCCAGGGCCGCTGCACCGGGTCGTCGCCCGTGCCGTCGTCGAGGCACGCGTCGTCGCGGTAGTAGGGCACGGCGGTCGCGTTGGTCGCCGAGGTCGCACCCTTGAACTCGAAGACGTAGACGAGGCTGCCGGCGCTGCCCTTGCCCGCGACCTGCTCGGGCCGGTCGACGGCGCTGACCGCGTCGAAGGTCGGGTCGGGCGCGTCGATGAAGGCCGGCTGGCCGGACACGGGGACGCTGTCGATCTGACCCGCGTCGTCGTTGAGGCCGTCGATCGCCACGCCGTCGGGACGGGCGAGGTTGTAGTAGGTCGACGCGACGTCCTTGTTGTAGTCCCACGACGTGTAGAGGCCGTCGCTCGGGATCGGGTGGACGCGCACGCGGTAGCGGTAGACGTCGGCGTCGCGGTAGTAGGTCTCGGTCTTCGTCACGTTGGTGCCGGAGTCGGCGCCCCACACCTCGCGGATCGCGCGGACCGGGCCCTGCCGCCAGCCGAGCAGCGACGCGTTGGCCTCCCAGTTGACCTGCTCGTCCTCGAACCCGACGACGCTGACGCTCGAGTCCGGGCTCTGCTGGAACGCCCGCCCCTTCCAGCGGTCGACGAGGTCCGGGCCGTAGGCCGGCGGCGCGGGCTCGGTGACGGTCGTGCAGACCGGCGGCAGCGCCGGGTCCTTCTTCTTCGGCTTCTTCGCGGGCTCGGACGCGGGCTCGCAGACCTCGCGCGTCACCGTGGTCGGAGCCGCCGCGTCGCGCACCTGGAAGCTGCGGACCATCCAGCGACCGGAGGCCCCCAGGACGTACGACGGGGTCGTGACCGTGATCGCGTCGCTCGGGAAGCGGTCGTCGCTCTGCCGGACCACGGTGCCGCTGGCGTCGCACACCGACCCGGGGATGTTGGCGCCGTAGCCGGTGTTGCTCGTCCCGACCTTCTGCGGGTCCGAGTCGGCGTAGGACCCGCGGTCGAGCCAGCGGTCCGCGTCGGCGGCGCGCACCATCTGCACGTCACTGGTGCGGTGCGTGAACGACGAGCCACCCGCCTTGCGGAACAAGTAGGTGAAGCGCTGCGCCGTCGGGTCGAGCGGGTCGACGAGCGCGACCACACGGCCCTCACCGGCACCGGCAGGGGGCGTCGCGCCGGCGGGCGCCTGCGCCCCACCGTCGCGGTAGCGCAGCACGACCTCGTCGTCGTCATCGAGACCGGCGACGGGGTCGGCCATCGCCCGCGTGTAGTCCTCCGGTGCCTCCTGCGGGCCGGGGGTCCAGACCCCGCGGGCTGTCGCGTCGGCGATGTCGGCGGCCAGCGTCGCGGGGGCCGCGTAGCGCGCCTCGCAGGTCCCGAAGACCTTCTTCCACGACTCCTCACCCGTGCTGTGGGCGGTCGGGCCCCAGGCGTAGGTGAGCTCCTGGTCGGTGCCGCTGTAGAACGCGAAGTCGCTGCGCGAGTTGGCGAGGAAGTAGGGGAAGCGCTCGTCGACCTGCACCGGCACCTCACGCCAGGCGGTGCCGCTCCAGGCGTACGCCGCGACCTCGTCGACCCCGACCGTGCCCTGCTGCGCCACGGGCAGGATCGTGCCGTTGTGGGCGGTGCGCACCGCGAGGCCCTCGGGCCCGCCGGGGAAGTACTGCCCGGTGTCGACCCCGCTCGGGTAGGGCTGCGCGACGCCGGTCGCTGCCGGGACCGACCAGCCGGCGAGCTGCGCGCCGGTGAGGACCACCGGCTGGGCGTCACGGGCCAGCGGGGTCACCGGGGCGCCGGCGGACCGTGCCGGGGAGGCGACGGCGAGGCCGGTGCCGGTGGCGACGGTCGCGAGCAGCGCAGCACACAGGGCAGGACGGGTGGGACGGGGCACGGAGGAGCTCCACAGGTCGGGGGGTTGCACTAGTGGTTCGACGTCGTTGCCCGCGTCCCTCCCTCACGCTCAGGTGAGTGTCGGGTCGCCGTCAGTGTCATGCGCGCGACAGACCCCGATCCCCGACCCCGCGCACCCTGCTGACACCTGCCCGGCACCCCTCGCCCGGCACCCAGCCACAGGAGCACCGATGTCCGAGAACGACACCACCACCACAGTCACCCCGTCCGTCGAGGACCTGGCGGACGTGGAGGGACACGGCCTGCGCGAGGTAGCCGCCGGCCTCACCGTCACCGCCGCGGTGATCGGCGCCGCCGGGGCCGCGAGCGCAGCCGTCATCGACCGGCCCTCGGTCGGTGGCACGGCCGCGACCGCCACGCAGGCCGTCGACGCGACATTGCGCGGCACCGGCCTCGCGACCGGGAACGCGATCGCCCAGCAGCTCCGCCCCACGAGCAGCCAGCTCGTCACGACCGGCCGCACCGCCGACGCGACCGTCGCCGCCACCGAGCGGACCGCGCTCGCCACGGTGTCCGACGCCACCGACGTCGACGACGTCGTGGCCGCCGCCGGTCGGCTGGTCGACGCCACCGGCAAGGCGCTCGGCGACGCGCTGTCGTTCCTCAAGCGCACCGTCGACCGCAAGGTCGCGGAGACCCGGACCACCGTCGACGAGACCCGTGAGACCGCCGAGCAGGTGGCCGACACCGCCGCGGGCACCGCGACGTCGACGGTCCGCGAAGCCGGCCACGACGCGCAGGCCGCCACCGAGAGTGCAGCCGACACCGCCGGCGCCCTTCCCGGGCAGGCGATGGACACCGCCATCAGCACCCTGCAGGAGACGAAGGAGACCTGGGAGCAGGCGGTCGCGGACCTCACCGTCCCGGACGCCGCAGGTGCGGTCGACACCGCGGCCGACACCGTCGACGCGGCGCTCGAGGGCATCGACCCGCGCGAGCTCGTCGCCCTGAGCTGACCGCCGCGCCGTCCGCGGCTGAGCGACACTGGGCGGGTGATCCCGGAGTACGACGCAACCGCCCGCACCCGACCGACCCGCAAGGCGGAGCGCGTCAGCCACGACCGCGCCGCCGTCCACGCCGTGTTGGACGCCGGCTTCCACTGCCACGTGGGCTTCGTCGTCGACGGGCGACCCGTGGTGCTCCCGCAGCTCTACGTCCGCTCCGGCGAGGTGCTCTACCTGCACGGCTCGACCGGGGCTCGCGCCCTGCGCTCCGCCTCACCCGACGGCCTCGACGTGTGCGTGACCGTGACCCACGTCGACGGCCTGGTCTTCGCCCGCTCCGCGATGCACCACTCGCTCAACTACCGCAGCGTCGTCGTCCACGGCACCGCGGTGCCGGTGACCGACGAGGCCGACAAGCGGGCCGCGCTGGCAGCCGTCGTCGAGGCGGTCGCGCCCGGTCGCTCCGCGCACACCCGGCCCCCGACCGCGAAGGAGCTCGCCGCCACCGCGGTGCTCGCGCTCCCGCTGGTCGAGGTCTCCCTGAAGGCTCGCACCGGAGGCCCGATGGACGACGAGGCCGACCTCGCCCTCGGCCACTGGGCCGGTGTCCTGCCGCTGCACCTCGTCGCGGGCGAGCCCGTCGCCGCCCTCGGGATCGAGGACGACGCACCTGCCCACGTGCTGAACGCGCTCGACCGCTGACGTCAGGACGACGACAGGGTTCTCCCTCCCCGGACGAAATTGCCCCGATCGGGTGACATCGGACATCGCTCCGTCTGCCGAGACTTCCAGGTATGGACCACTCCCGTCGCGGCAAGGGCGTGGCTCCTGCGCGCCCGCCGGACCGGACCTCGGAGCTCGCCGAGCGCGCCCGGTCCAGTGCCTGGCTGATCGTGGTGACCGCGCTCGTCGTCGTCCCTGCGTGGAGCGCGTTCGACCTCGTGCTCGAGCCCGACAACGCTCGAGCGTTCATCACCCTGCGCGCCGTCTGCGAGCTTCCCGCGCTGGTCGGCGCGTGGCTGCTCCGCCGGCACCCAGGACCGCGGCGTCCCGAGCTGGTCGCCGTCGCTGTCCTCTGCGTCGTGCAGTGCGAGATCGCGTGGATGGTGTCGCGCGCCAGCAGCAACCGCGAGTTCTACCTGCTGGGCTTCACCCTCGCCCTCTACGGCAGCGGCCTGCTGCTCACCGGTGGGGCGCGCTGGACGCTGCTGCTCGTCGGCGTCAGCGTGGCCGCCTTCGCGCTCTGCGTCCTGCTCGCCCCGGAGGCCGTCGCCGGCTCGGAGCTCGTCGCGGCCGCGACCTACCTCGGCACGTCCGGCGTCATCTCGGTGCTCGCCCACGTGCAGCGCGACCGCCTGACGCGCCGCGAGTTCGAGAGCAGGGCCCGCCTCGAGCAGGAGCAGCTCGTCAGCCGCGACCTGCTGGTGCGGCTCGAGCAGCAGAGCCACGAGGACCCGCTGACGGGCCTCGCCAACCGACGGCGCTGGGACGAGCAGCTGGTCGCGCAGTGCGAGCGCGCCCGCGAGACCGGCGAGCACCTGGCCGTCGTCCTGCTCGACGTCGACCACTTCAAGAGCATCAACGACCGACTGGGGCACGCCGCGGGCGACGAGGTGCTGCGGCGCGTCAGCGCCGTGCTCGTGCAGCGCTCCCCGAGTGGCAGCGTCGTCGCGCGGCTCGGCGGCGACGAGCTCGCACTGCTCCTGCCGGGGATGGACGAGCGCGCTGCCTCCGCTCTCGCCGAGCGGGTCCGCACCGATGTGCGCGCCACGGCCCTCGTCGGCGGCTCCCGCGTGGACGTCGGGGTCTCGCAGGGCGTCGCAGCCGCGCGCGGCCAGGCGGCCAGCGTGACCGCGCTGATGAGCCTCGCCGATAGCGAGCTCTACCGCGCCAAGAAGGACCGCGACAGCGTGTGCTCGTCGCGCGTGCCCGACCTCGCCATCGTGCCGTCTCCGCGAGGACACCTCCGCAGCACGACGGGGTGACGGTCGTTGGACGGCAGGCGGGACGAGTCGGCCTGTATGCCGGGTTCGTCGCCTGGTAGCGCGGCCTGGCGATCGGACCGATGGCGCAGGTCAGCCAGGGGCAGCTCGCCAACTCGTCCTGAGCATGTGGGCCGCCCTGCTGCTGCACGAGCACGTCGGCTGGGAGACCAAGCGGCTGGTCCGCAACCACCCGTGGGCGACCTTCGTCAGCCACACCAGCACCGGCCTGGTCGCCTCGCACTACCCGGGTGCTACTCGACGAGAGGAGCGACGACCTGTGTGTCCTCAGCCACTGCGGACGACCCGACGACGAGCTGCACGAACTCGGCCAGCACGAGGTCCTCGTCAGCGTCCAGGGACCGCACGACTACGTCTCGCCACGCTGGTACGCCCCGGGTGATCTCGTGCCGACCTGGAACCACGTCACCGCGCACCTCTACGGCACCCACAGCTGCTCGACCCGGAGGAGAACTACCAGGTGCTGTGCCGGCTCACGGGGCCACCAGAGCGTAGGCACGAACCGGCCAGGTGCCGACTCCGTGCCAGGCCAGCGGGGCGGCGTGCAGGCGAGCACCGCGGGCCGGGACGGCCTGCAGGCCGGTCAGGTGCTCGAGGATGAGGATGCCGCTGCCGAGCAGCGTCGTGTGGACGGGCCGGCAGGGGTCGGAGAGGTCGTCGATGTTGACCGCGTCGATCCCGATGAGCGCCGGCCGCTGCTGCGCGAGCCAGTCGGCAGCTGCAGCGCTCACGTACGGCGCGTCCAGCGCGTACGACTCCTGCCCCCAGCGCGCGTCGCCGCCGGTGTGCAGCAGCACCGCCGTGCCGGCGATGTCCTGCTCTCCGAGCGCCCCGGCGAGCGTATCGAGGTCGACGGCGCGCTGCGCCCTGGCGTCCACCACGACGATGGGGACGTCCACGACCTGCTCGAGGTCGAGGCTTGCGAGGTCCGCGCCGTCCGCGAAGCGATGGTAGGGGCTGTCGAGGTAGGTGCCGGTGTTGCCGACCATGCAGATCCGGTCGATCTGGAACGTCGTCCCAGTGGCCGCCTCGTAGTCCTGCCGGGTCTTGTACGCCTGCCAGTCCGGACCGGGCAGCCCGGGGTGGGTGTGCATGCCGGGGCGCAGGTCGTGGCTGAGGTCGATCACTCGCGTCGTCATGGCCTGAGCATGCAGGAGGCCTGCGGGTGCCCATAGCGGCTGGTGCCGGAGTCGGAGTTCAGCGACACCGAACGCGAGAACATCCACGACCGGTGTCGGCTCGTTCCGGCCGGTGCGATGAGCGACGGTGAGCACGCGGGCACCTGGATCGAGGGCGCCGCGGTGCACGCGGACGCCGTCGTGCGGCGTCCGGGTGAGGGCCAGGTCCGGCACGAGCGCCGAGCGCGCGGCGCTGCCGGTGGGCGCGGCGATCCACGGGCCCGTCAGGATGGTCATCGTCGGCGGCGGAGTCGCTCCAAGCAACGGGGACCGCCCTCGCGGCCGCGGCGGTCGTCCTCCTGGTCCGGAAGCTCGCCGTGATCGGCCTCGGGCAGCGCGCCCTTCCGGCTGCGCAGCGGCCCCGGTCGTGACGTGCAGCTCCTGCGTCAGGCCGCCGCGCCCGCGGCACCGAGCGGCGGCTGGCCGGCCCGGCGTGAACGCACTCCGGGCTGCGTCGTCTCTCGTCCGGGCGCTGTGACGGTCCGTTGACGGATCGTCGTAGTTTTCGATGAAGCGGGCGTAGGCGCGCGCCGAGAGGGCAGGAGGCGTCCGATGAGACCGGACGGCGACAGGCGACCGGCGGCCGGACGGCCGCCGTCGCGGTCGCCTGTGCTCGGGCGGTGAGCGTCGGGGAGATCGCCGCGGACATCGCGAGCAGGGCCGGCGAGCTCGCGACCCGCCTCGCGCTGTTCGTGCTCCTGGCCGCCTTGGTCGTGGCGATCGGCCGGGCGGCGCGGCCGCTGGTCCGGGCGCGGCTCGCGCGCCGGGGCCGGCCGTCGTTCACGGTGGTGTTCAGCGCGCTTTACTCGACGGTCGTCGCCGTGCTCGGGGTGCTGCTCGCGGCGACGCTGGCGTTCCCGTCGGTGCGGATGGTCGACGTCCTCGGCGGGCTCGGGATCGTGTCGGTTGCGGTCGGGTTCGCGTTCAAGGATGTGCTGGAGAACCTGCTGGCCGGGGTCCTGCTCCTGCTCCGGGACCCGTTCAAGTCCGGCGACCAGATCCGGGTCGGCGACCACGAAGGGACTGTGGAGGGCGTCACCGTGCGGGAGACGCTCCTGCGGACCCACGACGGGCAGCGGGTCCTGCTCCCGAACGCGCAGGTCTACATCAGCGCGCTGGAGGTCCTCACCCACAACCCGCGGGCGCGCGTGGAGTTCGCGGTCCGCTTGGACGCCGCCGCCGACTGTCAAGTACCGGGTTTGATGGAGGCTTCCAACTCACGCTGAGCGGTTGCTCCGGTGAGGGTGTTGCTTCTGTGGCTGGTCTCGTACTCGACGGGTGGGATGAGCCCAATCTCCCCGTGGAGCCTGCGGAAGTTGAACCA